>JBFMBJ010000230.1:0-1501 GCA_040755235.1 Candidatus Omnitrophota bacterium | reverse complement strand
ATTCTAACTCGGTAACACTTATTGTTAACTCTTGTTCATGGCTAGCTAAATAATCTCTTAAACCTCTAATATTATGATGAAAAAGAACTAGCGCTCTAACTTCCAACGATAAATCAAACATGCTTTCTAATCTAGCAATTGTATTTAATACTTGGAAATAATAATCTGTTAAGAATAAAATATCTTCATCACTAAATTGATTTTTTCTTAAAATTTCTTGGAAGGTTTCAAAGGTATGTTTTTTAGGATCTATGTGGAGCGCTTCTAATCTAGATCTTAATCTTTTTCTTATAACAACAGCATTTTCTGCCTGCATTCTATTGAGTCCACCGAAATCATGTACTGCACTAGCAATTTTAAAAATTTCTATTGCTCTATCGGATAACTCGCTTCTAAATTGCTTGGCAATTTCTAAAGCGATGACTAAAACCCGTCTGGCATGACTTTGGACATAATCGTGATTCATCGCAAGGAGTTCTTCATAAGAAACTTTTAAAATATTTCGAGAAGTTGTATGCAGCCCTTCCGGCTCAGGAAATCCCTCTAAGGCCCATTCTTCCTTTAAGCTTGCGATTGCAGCTTGTAACCTCATCACTTGTTGTTCGATTAAATCAAAACCGCCCATCCGATAATGCGTATGGATAATTCCTAATGCTTTATTGCAGAATTCTTCTGCCTTATCGAATTCCATTGTATTAGCATAAAGTAGGGCTAATAAAAATAAACCAGGGACATTGTAACAAGAGGCATCTTGCGCCTGGAATGCGCACTCAAAAGCAGGTTGTAATGAACTGATAGTCCTTAACAAATATAACTTGCGGTAAACTAAAGCCAGATTTTCATATAGAGAAGGGCTAAGCCCATTATTTACGACCAAAACAAAAGGATAAGCAGAATAGGAATCGCTGGGATAAACATTATAAATTAAATTAAAAGGAATTGCTACGCGTGCATCGTTGTCTTCCCAATCGATTCTTTGAATATTACCTAAAGCAAAATCAATTATTAACATTGTTTTATTCGTACCTGTAACTGGAACGAAATACACATTAAAGCTGTGGTTTTCTGTAACTGCGCCACCTACTTTTAATCCCAATAAATTTAGAATAATAAATCCAAGCTGTGCACGTGGAACACAATTGTATGCATACCCTAAAAGTTCTTGGGTAGTTTCTGTATGCTCGCCTTCAGGCAAGGATTCTAAATCTTGGTAAGATTTTTCTAAAGCTGTATCATTTCTTAAACCCAAAAATAATCTCTTAAGAATCTCTCGATGGTTGGATTGCTCTAATCTTCGCCCCACAAAATTTATAACCTCTCCGATAACACCCATCAAAAGATTTATATCAGTGTATATAGAAAAATCTTTTAAGTGGACTGGTAAATCAGTTAATAAATTTTGGATTCTTTGGGCAAGTTCAAGGGCAATCTTTGAAGAGTAACCTAAGCTTATTAAAATTTGATAAATCCGGAAATGTTCTTGGGCGTTTGCGCTTTCTTC
>JBFMBJ010000229.1:0-1519 GCA_040755235.1 Candidatus Omnitrophota bacterium | reverse complement strand
GATATTATAGTTTTGCTAAAGAATCCGATCCAACTAAATTTGAAAAAGTTATGCGAGATAGTGCTTTAGCTAAAATGATGAACTTTGATCTTGCATCAATAAAACCGGATATATACTTAAAAGATAATGAAGAATATTGTTTAGGAAATTTAAGGATCAAAACTTTATTTACCCCGGGCCATTCAGCCGGAAGCATCTGTTTTTCTTGCAAGAATGTTTTATTTGCCGGTGATGTTTTATTTTATCGAAGTGTTGGAAATACAGATTTTTTCAAAGCATCAAGAAAAGACCAGATTGAATCAGTGCGAAGATTATACAAATTATTTCCTGATTCTACTATCGTGTACACCGGCCATGGACAATTCACAACTATTGGATCAGAGAAAAAAGAAAATAAATATATTACAGTAGATGGTGGTAAATGGGATAATAAATAAAAAGCAGTATAACCCGTGCCTGAAGCCGAAAGCATTTTCGCATTTGACATTGGTATTATTTAAAAAATTTGTAATTCCGTTATGTCGTTTTTGGTAAACTAAGACTGTAAATGATAGTTTGTTCTAAATAAAAAGTAATTTAATAAAGGTAGCATTCTTGTCCGTTAACTAACGGATGGGCTGTGGCTTAAACACAACGAAGTTATATGTGTAAATGTATTTGCAAAATATATTGCATTGAATTAGCTTTAAATATGATTTCAAACGAAGAAAAATATCGCTTAATTGAATTAGCAAAAAAGTATGATGTTTCAAAACTTTATCTATTTGGTTCCAATCTTGAAAAAGGAAGAGATGCAAATGATATTGATTTAGCCGTTGAAGGAATTGCCGATTCACTTTTTTTTAAGTTTTATAGTGAGTTAATTTTTTCTCTCTCTAAACCTGTTGATCTAGTCGATCTTAATAAAAAATCATTACTAAACACAATGATTAGGTCTGAAGGCAAATTGATTTATGGCTAATTTATCCGAGAGAATTTTTGTTGAATTAGAAAATATCGATAATCTTTTTACCGAGATGCCATCTCATTCCAAACTTCTTTATTTATCACACTTAGAATTAGCCGGTGTTGCCGCTTTATTGCATAATTTCTATAACGGTATAGAAAATATATTAAAACAAATTCTTATTTCTCAAAAACTTCCTTTGCCAGAAGGACCTTCTTTGCATAAAGAGTTAATTGAGAGAGCTGTTAAAGAGAAAGTAATTTCTGAGGAATGCAAAAATTATTTGGGGCAATATTTGGCTTTTCGTCACTTCTTTAGCCACACATATGCACTCGATTTGTATCCATATAAACTGGAACCATTAGTTGAGAATTCGCAGAACCTATACCAACTTTTCAAAAATGAAATAAGTGTTTATTTGTAGATAATAAAACACGTATAACAAGTTATTCAAAGCCGACAGCTCTAAACATTGCGGCATTTTTGTAATTGCAAGTTGCGTTGTAAATTTGAATTGCTTTATGAATGTAGTGAAAAATAAATTAATAACTCATTTACGCAGAGCATTAATAT
>JBFMBJ010000228.1:0-1547 GCA_040755235.1 Candidatus Omnitrophota bacterium | reverse complement strand
ATAAGATTGGCAACAGTATCAGTTTTTATAATTTTGCCTTTATTAATAAAAGCAACTCTTTCGCATAGTCTTTCAGCCTCTTCAATATAATGAGTTGTTAAAAAAATAGTCGTCCCGTTTTTATGAAGTTCTTTAATCATATTTCGAATTTGCCTGACACTCGCAACATCAATGCCGGTTGTCGGTTCATCCATAAATAATATCTCAGGTTCATGAATAATTGCAGCTGCAATTGTTAGTTTTCGTTTCATTCCTTTAGAATATGCTTTGAATTTCTTGTTAGCGGCCTGGGATAATCCAAATATTTCAAGAAGTTCAGCAGATTTTATTTCTCTTACCTTTTTAGATAGGCCATAAAGAGAGCCGCAAAAACAAAGGTTATCATAGCCACTCATTTCATCATAAAGATTACTTTCATCAGCAACTATTCCAATTAGTTTTTGAGCTTTTTTTATATTTTTTGTTAAATCCTCACCTTTATATAATATTTTGCCATCAGTGATTTTAGCCATACCAACAAGCATATTAATCGTGGTTGTTTTTCCTGCTCCATTTGGACCAAGAAAGCCAAAAAATTCTCCTTTGTTGACGTAAAAAGAGATACTATTTACAGCGGTAAAGTCATCAAAGTTTTTTTTGAGATTTACTGACTCAATAATCTTTTCCATTTCTTTTCCTTTTTTATTTCAGCATTTCTTTCGCACGGCATTGCGCACAACGTTTGCCGCTACCCGAAGTGGCCGAGGCGTAAACGAAGCAAGACGGCAGAGCGAATTTAAATTTTCCAATTTTCGCTCTGACCGTCGCAGCTGAGTAGCCTCGGACATTTGGGCCGAAGCACGCCTTGCGTGTTGAGCCGGGTAGCGGCTGTTGTGCGAAGTAACGTGCCATTATTTATTAAATTCTTCAAATATTTTTTGCGATAAAAATATTTTCATCAATGATTGATAGGGAACATCTTTTTTATTTGCTAAAATTTTAATGTCACTTAACATAGTTTCTGGCAATCTTAATGATATAGATTTAATTGATGGCTTTAAATTAGCAAATGAAATATTTTTTTTTGATTTTTTCCAATCGATATAATCGCTTGAATCATTTTTTAACCAAAATTCCTTTTCCGAATTTACATCTAAAAATTTAGGTATTACTTTCATAAATAATTTTCTCCTTTTTGGACATATCACGTGAAGAAATAATTCTAATTTTATTTTTTCTTATTGTGAAAACTGTAAATAATTTTCTTCCTTCATTACTTTTACCCAAACAATAATATCTATCTTCAATATGGGAATGGATATGATCCAATGCAATAAAAATTGGCCTATTAAAAAATATTTCTTCGCATTCTTGAAATGTTACATTATGCGATACGTAATTTTTATTTATATTACCTTTATCCCAATCAAAGCCATCAAGCAAATCAAAATTTACTTCTATTGATTTCATTTGTATATTATTATAATATACATAAATTTAATTGTCAAATATTTCTTATCGCAAAAAAAATGGCACGTTATTTCGCACAACGTTCCGGCTTACCTGAC
>JBFMBJ010000227.1:594-1567 GCA_040755235.1 Candidatus Omnitrophota bacterium | reverse complement strand
TATACAGGTGGGTAAAAAAAGGATGGATTTATTCTTTGAAAAGAGGATTGTATGAACTTACCTATCCTAAAGATTTTGTTGTAAGCGATATGTATATTGCCAATAAGCTATATAACCCGTCTTATGTGTCATTGGAAACAGCTTTATCTAATTACAGCATTATCCCTGAGGTATCAATGGCGGTAACCTCACTTACAACAAAACCTACGAGAAAATTTAAAAATAAACACGGCCTTTTTATCTATCGCGCCGTTAAACCAACGGCCTTTACAGGGTACTATGTAGAAAAACACGGTGACTTTAATATCCTTATTGCCGAACCGGAAAAGGCTTTGATTGATTTTTTATATTTTAAGGCATATCGTAATAATAAAATTAATTTAAAAGATGAAAGGCTGGACAGGGATATAATTTCCCGCCTTAGCGGAAAAAAATTAAATAAATACGCGAAATTATACAATTTTAATTTAAAGGAACTATATGCTTACCTATGAATCTTTGATAGAACAGGCTAAAATCAGGGGGATGCCTCATACGAAGATGCGTGGAATTTTAAGGGAATATCTTCAAATCCTTATTTTAAAAGAACTTTCCAAAAGTGAATCAGGTAAAAAACTTTACTTTACGGGAGGAACATATCTCAGATTAGTTCACAATCTTAAAAGGTTTTCGGAAGATTTGGATTTCAATACCAATGCGATAACGGAAACGGAATTTGAGCAATTGCTTGAAAGAACAGGAGAAGCGTTAGGGAAAGCCGGTATCGAGACGAAAATAGAATTTGCCCATTGGGACAATATCTACGTTTCAAAATTAATTTTCTCCGCGATTGAAATGATTTATAGTGTCATGTCAAAATATTCAAAAAAAGAAGGGATAACAATAAAAGTCGAGACCAATAATTTAAAACATAAAATAAAAACAGAAACCCAGGTAATATCAGGCTTTGGCGAATTTTATCCTTGTGTATGCA
>JBFMBJ010000227.1:0-584 GCA_040755235.1 Candidatus Omnitrophota bacterium | reverse complement strand
CACGGATAAGAGTGTTTTGTTCGCGGATAAAATAGACGCGCTTTTTAATAAAAACAGGGCGCGGGACATATATGATATCATTTTTATGCTTTCAAACAAATACCCAGTTGATAAAAATGCTTTAAAGCTTCTGGGTGTAAAAATTGATCCGGATAAAGCTATTTATGATGCGATAAAAAAAATTCCACAGGCTGAATTAAAAAAACAAGCGGAAATATTAAGGCCGTTTCTTTTTGAGGAAAGCGAAGCGGATTTGATTTTAAACGCGCAAAAAATAATACCGGCACTTTTGGAAAAATATAATAAATAAACTTAGAGTAAAAATTTTTCCAAACTCAATATTTAATATGGTTTTGCCGGGATATATCTATTCCGCTTCCACCGGTGCAAAATCCTAATCTATTTATTTTATTTTTCTGCAAATAGTTAGTATCGCTGGAAACCAACGATAAAATAAGAAAGATGGTATTTGATTGAATTTATATTCTACCCCTTTTTAACGCGATATTCCATTCATTTTTTAAAATCCTTCGGAAAATACACCCTCGAAAAATATTCTTGACTGCTTTAATTTAGTTTGGGAT
>JBFMBJ010000226.1:0-1569 GCA_040755235.1 Candidatus Omnitrophota bacterium | reverse complement strand
ATCAAAAAAGCCAGGAAAGCTATGGCAGGATTTCTTCGAAAATAAAATCTTTGGCCTTTTTAAAAATCTGGCCAGGGATAGGAATGATTTTGTATTTCGGGTCTTTTACAGTGCCGGTTAGTTTTATGGTAATGGCATTTGTCGATTGCGAGAGGATAGAAGTGAAGATCCCCTGCAAATCGGTAGGGCTTTTGATTAACCCTTCGGCAACCTGAGCAGTAGCCTTAAAGTTAATATTCCCGCCAAAATCAATATCTCCCTCGAGAAGTATATTCAGTGGATCGCTTGAAAGCAAAAAATCTTCAGTAGATACTTTATTGTTCTCGATGACGAAATCTCCTTCGGCTTCTTTAAAATTAATTTTCTGAAATTCAGGAATAAGCAAGAATTGTCCCAGTCCTTTTAGCATTTCTAGCTGCCATAAGTTTCCTTCTTCAATATGAATATTGCCAAAGCCGTTTAAACTATTATTTATATCTTTGTAGGATCCTTTTAAACTAGCATTACCAAAGAATTTTCCCGAGATTTCTTTTTCTTTTATCGGGGTATCATTTTTAAGCAATGATATATCGACGCCATTGAGGTCAATTTTTATGACGAAGGGCAAATCGGCTTTAGATAAATCAATCTGTTTTTTTATGGACAATTCTCCAGTGTACGGATTACCAATCAATTCCACATTGGCAATGGGTGAATTAACCTGAGAATAATTAAGGCTCGCATTATTAATCTTTAACCCATAAATAGAAATAGCTTTTGAAGTTCCATTTAGGCTTAGCTTCCAATTCGTATAATCTTTTAATCCGCCGTTTAGGCTGGTTTGAGTATTCACAATCCCGGATAATTTAATTTTATCCAAGGCATCTTTTATATTTTTATTAATATTGCCTAAATCAGCTAGGTCAATATTGCCATTACATACTAGATCAAGAAGAGGATTGTTCGTATTTGATATATTGACATCACCTTTAATATCGAATTTGCTGTTAAAAAACGTACCAGCTAATTTTGCAATATTTACAGTTTTATTAGTGATGCCAAATTCACTTTCAAGGTTTAGTTTGTTTGAAGACAGGGCAAGCTTGACATATGGCTTTAAGAAATTCTCCATGCTGCCACTAGAGGTATAGATTTCTTGCTGAAAGTTAGCTTTTAAATCTTTCCAGGAGATTTTGTTTTTATCAAAATCTATTGTGGACTGGATGCCATTGATAGCTTCCGGCAGGTAGCTGGTGTTAAATTTAGCTTTAGAGATATTCGCATGGCCTTTAAAATCAAGGTTTACAGGAGAAGACAAAGGGCCTTTTACGGTTAGCTCTGTATCGGAGTTTCCTTCGAACTCCATGTCTTTCAAGCCGAAGACCTCTTTTAATTTTGTCAGATCTATATTAGAATTGATTTTGACATCAAGCTCGGGGTTTTGGAAATTTTCTAGACTGCCAGAAAGCACGAGGGGTCCCCAGAGCGATTTTCCGCTAGCTTCATCAAAAATTAATTTATCTAGAGAAAGTTTTAGTTTGCCGTTTAATTCGTCAATTTCTTTTAGATAAGGAACGCCGGAAGCCTTTG
>JBFMBJ010000225.1:0-1575 GCA_040755235.1 Candidatus Omnitrophota bacterium | reverse complement strand
GATAATCATCCTAACCAGGATGTTCCTCACGATGATGTGGTAGATTTTATCTTTAAATATTTCCCAAAAGTAAAGAAGTCATGAAAAGACGTTTCAAAACAATTAATATCAGAGAAATTGAGATTGAAGACGTTTTGGCTAGTTATCCGCAAATCACAGCGAGCATATTAGAATTCAAAGGTGAGCTAAGATTAATAGCCAGACAGATGATAGTGCCCTCTGGGAAAATAGACCTGCTATTTTTAGGTGAAACAAAACTGTTTTTAATAGAGTTAAAAGTGGAAGAATTTAATAAGAATTTTGTAGATCAGATTGTGAATTATCGTGACGATCTCCTAAAACTTCAACAGGACGGTAAGTTAATCAATGCAGATATTAACTCTTTTTTATTCCTTCCTTCGTATGATTCAACAGATGAATTAGTCGCAAAATCAGCAAACGTGTCATTAAAAAAATATTCCCCGAATGAGGTTTTAGAGACATTTTTTAGAGAACTATCTTCGTTGTCGAGTTTTTTGACCGTAAGACCAATGGACTATGGTGTTTGGAATATACATTTGATTAACCGTGCCCTTTCACTTTTAACCAAAACTAAAAATTTAGAGGAATTAACAACAAAGATTGGTATTTCTAGAAATTCTATTAGAAATCAACTAAGATTGGCGGAGCAACTTGGTTTAGTTTCTAAGCTTAAAAACCAATTCTATTTAACCAAAATAGGCGAAGAGTATATTAGGAACATTAGTGAAGACCAGGGTAATTATACCTTAACTAGTAGTCAAGTAGAAATAATAAGAGATTTTATCATAAACGATCCATTTTACTCACCCACGATTTTCGGAATATTTACCTTAGTTGAAGCAGTTTTTATTTTAGCCAGGAATGGCTACCCTGTTGATATTAAGGATCTTATTGAGTTTTATAAACACTCAGTGGGTAAAAAATTTGAGTGGGATACGGAAAGATCAGCTTTTCTGGGGACTCGTGCATTTAGAAATTTTGCAGTCGAATTAGGCTTGCTGGGCGTTGTGGGAGATAAAGTCCTGTTAACTCCTGCGGGGTTACGCTTTATACTTTTGCTTCAACTCCATAAAGGCATTAAAATAGTAGACGCTTTAGGAATTAGTTAAATTGTGTAAAAGTGCTACGAAAATCGAAATAATAGACTATTAGGCTGACAGTAAAAGGAGGTGATATAAAAAACTTATGGAAGATAATCCTTACTTTGTTGTTTTAACACCTGAAGAATTTCACTGGCTTTGGGAAGATATAGAGTTGGCTTTACAATCGGCCCAGAAAAAGACAATCTTAAAAGATGAGGACGGGAAACTCCATGATTTAACTGATTACAAAATGATAAAATTACTCAAAGAACTTAAGGTAGCTTTTGAGAAAGCAGATAGAGAGCATAAGTGTGTAGACGAGGTAAATCAATTATCTTCGTGATCGGGTGTTGAAGATTAATAACCTTTACGAAAGTCAAGATGTTAATTGGAATCCAGAAAACAAATCGATAATTTTTACCTGGAAGTTGAGAAAAAGTTGATTTAAATTGAGAAATTTGAATTAGAAAAA
>JBFMBJ010000224.1:0-1578 GCA_040755235.1 Candidatus Omnitrophota bacterium | reverse complement strand
TTTAAATTATTCTAAGAACTGGTGGATTATAACAAGTTTATTTTGGATATTTTTTAGTTTAATTTTAGCTAAGCTTACACCGACATTAATTATCCCTTTATTTTTTAAATATACTCCATTAAGCGATACAGAATTAAAATCGCGCATTATTAATTTGGCTAGTAAAATGCAGATAAATATTTTAGATGTTAGCCAAATAGATTTTAGTAAAAAAACCCTTAAAGCCAATGCTGCTTTTGTGGGCATGGGAAAACAAAAACGTGTAATTTTAGCAGATACGCTTCGTGATAATTATAGCTACGATGAGATAGAAGCAATTTTGGCGCATGAATTTGCACATTATAAATTAAAACATCTATTAAAGTTAATCTTGATCTCTAGCTTCTTGACTATAGTTATGTTTTATTCTTTAAGCACAAGTTTTCTACAACATTTGTTGAAAATAAATTCTATATCTGATATTACGTATTTACCGATTATTTTATTATTTGTGATTTTATTTGATACAATATTTACGCCATTTAAAAACTTTTTAAGCCGTAAATTGGAAGAAAATGCAGATAGATTAGCTTTAAGGTTTACTTTAAAACCAGATGCATTTGTTTCAATGATGGAAAAATTAGCAAACCAAAATTTAGCGGATCGTAAGCCTGCTTGGTTTATAAAAATCTTCTTTTTTGATCATCCAGCAATTGAGGATCGGATAAATTTAGCAAAAAAATTTAAACGAAGACACAACTTACGGAATAGAATGAATGTAAGTTGCATGTCTGAATTTACCCCGCTCTCTAAGTTAAATATAGTGGAAATAGCTAATTTAAGAGGTAGGGTTATTGATAAAATTTTAAGTTTAAATTATAATGCATAGAGGGCGGGGTCCAATTCGCAGACGGACTTCGTCCTACAATTTACATTGCCATTCTTTGTGTAAATTGTCTGCTTATTGGAGGTGAAAAATGACACTAGTTGAACGGATTTTACAGGATTATAAAGAAGCAATGAAGACGAAGGATACGATAAAGGTATCTATCTTAAGTTTCTTGCGTTCAGAATTAAATTATGCAGCAATTGAAAAACAAAAGAAGAATCTCGACGATCAAGATGTTTTGTCGGTTATTAGAAAACAGATCAAACAGCATCAAGATTCTATTGAGCAATTTCAAAAAGGCAATAGAGCCGATTTAGTAGAAAAAGAAAAAAAGGAGCTGGAGATTTTAAAATCTTATATGCCGCAGGAGATGCCTCAAGAAGAAATTAAGAAGTTAATTGAAGAAACAATTAGTGCAACTGGTGCCAGTGAAATGAAAGACATGGGAAGATTAATGAAGGAATTAATGCCTAAGCTCGGTGGGCGGGCTGATGGAAAACTAGTCAATGATTTAATAAAAGAAAGACTAACTAAAAAATGAAAGTTACAGTTAAATATTTAGAGAGAGCTAAGTTTTCTGCTGAGGCGGGCAAGCATAAAATTATTATAGATCAGCCTAAAGATAAAGGTGGAGATGATCAGGGCCTAAATCCTTTAGAGCTTTTTTTAACTAGCCTTAGTGCTTGCGTGGGAGTTTATGCCAAGAGATA
>JBFMBJ010000223.1:0-1586 GCA_040755235.1 Candidatus Omnitrophota bacterium | reverse complement strand
TTGGCAATTTCTAAATAATCTGGCGACTTAACCACCATTAAGTTTCTATAACTTATACCCGGATAAAATGTAATGGTATCGGTCCTGAGATTTTTATTTAAAAAATCAATTAAGATATGTCCTTCTTTAGAACTAATATGTCCTGCGCTATAATCAATTAATTTATCAGATTCTTTTGTAATAAAATTACAACGAAAAGCTACTTCATCATCGGCCAAATTGATACCTAAATTTGCTGCCTCTAAAGGCCCGCGACCAGTATAATATTTTATAGGATCATATCCAAGAATAGATAAGTTAGCCACATCAGAGGCAGGAATAAAATTGTTTGGGATAGTCTTTACGTTTCCAACTTGGCCATTTTGGGCCAAAAAATCCATGTTGGGAGTTTTTGCTGCCTCTAAAGGCGTGCGACCGCCTAGTTCTTCAATTTTATAATCAGCCATTCCATCAGGAACCAAAACAATATATTTCACCCAGCTCTTCCTTTCCTAACGTTTGGATTACTAGCTTTACTAAGTTAAGACACCCCCGCACTCTTCCGTTTGTTTTTAGGAAGGGCTGGGTTCATTAATAACCTATTGCTTTTAAAATTGCTTTTAAATTATTTTTTACTACTTTTGGTTTTTTTACTTCATTAATAGCTCGATCCGGATCTTTAAGCCCATGACCAGTTAAAACACAAACAATTTTTGTCTCTAATTTGTTTTTGAAATATTTTTGTTTTATCAATTTTATTAATCCCGCTACAGATGCCGCAGATGCTGGTTCGCAAAAGATACCTTCAGAATTTGCTAATAATTTATAGGCATTTAAGATTTCTTTATCGGTAACCATGTTAATCAAGCCACCTGATTCATCACGGCTAGCTTCAGCTTGACTCCAACTTGCAGGATTCCCAATTTTAATAGCAGTTGCAATGGTTTTTGGATTTTTAATAGACCTACCTTTAACTATTGGTGCAGCACCTGCTGCTTGAAATCCTAACATCTTAGGTAAAATATTAGATTTTCCAGCAGTCTTATATTCTTTAAAGCCTTTCCAATAAGCGGTAATATTACCTGCATTTCCAACGGGGATAACTAAAAAATCCGGAGCATCGCCTAAATAATCACAAATTTCAAAACTAGCTGTTTTTTGTCCCTCAATACGATATGGATTAAGTGAATTTACCAAGGTTATTGGATATGAACTCGTTATTTCTTTAACTAAAGTTAATGCGTCATCAAAATTTCCTTTTACTGCTAAAACTTCCGCACCATGAATCAATGCCTGCGCAAGTTTTCCTAGAGCAATCGCACCTTGGGGTATTAAAACTACGCATTTAAGGCTAGCCCTGGCTGCATAAGCTGCTGCAGAAGCAGAAGTATTTCCGGTAGAGGCACACATAATTACTTTTGATCCTTCTTCTTTGGCTTTTGAAATAGCCATGGTCATACCGCGGTCTTTAAAAGAACCTGTGGGATTTAGGCCTTCGTACTTTAAATAAACTTTAAAATTATTTCCTAAAAGTTTACTTAAAGTTGGTGCAAAAATCAAAGGAGTATTGCCTTCCAATAAACTAATGATTGGAGTTTTAGAATTAA
>JBFMBJ010000222.1:0-1593 GCA_040755235.1 Candidatus Omnitrophota bacterium | reverse complement strand
GATGGAACATTTAGCCATTTAAAAGATATGTTAAGGATTCATCGAGGTTTAAAAAGAACACAAAAACTAAAAATGATTGACGAAATTCTTTCAAAATAGCACCACTAATTTACCATTATACCAAAAATTATAAAAACGAAAAATCGTTATAAATACAAGAATTATCCGAATGGAATTCCAGAAAATAGAATATTAGATTTTCATTCACCGCATGGATGTTCAAAAGGCGCAGCAGACCAGTATGTTCGAGATTATTCACGCATTTACGGCTTAAAAACCGTTGTAATGCGCCAGTCTTGCATTTATGGTCCGCATCAATTTGGCGTGGAGGACCAGGGTTGGGTTGCTTGGTTTACGATTGCTTCAGTGTTAAATAAAAAAATTACAATTTACGGAGACGGAAAACAAGTCCGCGACGTACTTCATGTTGATGATCTTTTTAATGTTTGGGATTTGGCAGTAAAGAAAATTAATAAAATTCAAGGCGAGATTTATAATGTTGGCGGTGGCCCTAAAAACACAATGTCATTATTAGAGCTTATTGAATTCCTAGAAAAATTTCAAAATAAAAAAATAAAGTATAAGTTTTCTGACTGGCGTCCGGGCGATCAGCCAGTTTATATTTCGGATATTCAAAAAATTAGAGAAGAATTAAATTGGCAGCCCAAAATTTCAGTCAAGACCGGCGTAAAATCACTTTATGATTGGGTGTCAAATAATAAAAATTTATTCGAATGTATATGATTGTATCTTGTCGATCAGGAATTATAAATTACATAAAAAATTACGCTCGAAATATTAAAAATTCTAAAATTTTAGATGTTGGCTGTGGAGATGGGGAATATACTTCATTTTTTTGTGGGAAAAATAAGGTTTTTGGTCTCGATCTTCAAAATAAAATTCAAAATAAATTCCAACCATTTATTGAATTTGTTACAGGAAACGCGGAAAGACTGCCATTTCCAAACTGCAGTTTTGACAAAGTGATTTCGTTTGATGTTTTGGAGCATATACAAAATGATATAAAAGCAGTTGAAGAAATATTCCGTGTTTTGCGCAAGGGGGGGTATTGTTTTTTAAGTACGCCGAATAGAAATAGATTTTCTAATCAATTACTAACACTGATTGGTAGAAAACGAAACTATCCGCTTAAATTAAGTGATAACTGTATACATATTAGAGAATATACTAAACAAGACTTGGAACAAAAATTTATTAAAGCGAAATTCAAAGAAATAAAAATTACGCCATTTTGGTTTGGCTTAAGAAGTAAATATTTTGATTTAGGCGTTGAAAATTCAATATTTTTGAAAAATTATTGTCAATATTGGTTTGTTAAGTGTAAAAAATAATGCAGAAAATATGAAAGTAAAAATAAACCCAGAAAATTATACAAAAGAATATTATTTATCAGATGATTACAGTGGCATTGGTGAATATAAAGCCGGCTGCAAACAGTTATCTTTTGTTATTAACTATATTTATAAAGATATCCAAAAAGCGACTAAAGGATCTAAATTTTTGGACGCCGGATGCGGTAAAGGCGAACTGATGTATTTTATGGCACAAAAAAATTATGATGTCTATGGGGTT
>JBFMBJ010000221.1:0-1600 GCA_040755235.1 Candidatus Omnitrophota bacterium | reverse complement strand
ATCTGGATTCTTGCGTGGCCTGTAATTCTTTGATTGATAAAAAAGCGCATTTTAGTAATCGTTTAGGTGGTCTTATCTGTCAAGATTGTATTCCTAAGGATAGATATTCATCGAGTATATTTCCCGGAACAGTGGCATCAATTTTACACATTGAGCGATCCAATTGGCAAAAAAATAGCAGGTTGGCATTTAGCTTGAAAATAGAATCAGAATTAAAGCGTGTATTAAATAATTTTTTAGTTTTTCATTTAGAAAAAAGAATGAAATCATCGCGTGTATTGAATATTTTAAATGAAGACACAACTTAGCGAATATCAATGAAGCTAAGTTGCTTGTCTAAGTTTACCCCCATGCTTTCTTGCGAAAGAAAAACGAAACAGCGGGGGCTCATTAAAGGAGGACTGTAAATGAAAATAGCTATTGTTGGTCCGGGTGCAATAGGAAGTTTGTTCGCCAGTTTTATTTCAAAAGTCCATCAAGATATTTGGTTAATAGATAAAAAAGAATTACGTGTTAAATTAATTCAGGAAAAAGGAATTATTGTTGAAGGAGTTTCTGGTAAGCACCAGGCCAAGGTTAATATTACCTGTGACTTAGCGCAAGTTGGAAAAGTTGATCTTTTAGTTATTGCAGTTAAGGCCTACGATACCAAGCAAGCAATAGAATTTAGCAGGTCTTTGGTTGGCGAAGACTCTTTGGTTTTAACATTACAAAACGGAATTGGTAATGCCGAGATAATTAGCGAGGCTGTGGGACAAGAAAAAGTAATTGTAGGAGTTACTAATCAAGGGGCGACTTTGATTTCCGACGGCCATATTAATCACGCTGGTATTGGAGAAACAATTATCGGCAGAATCGATGGTAAAATTCCAGTGCAATTGCGCCAGATACGCGAAATTTTTAATAAAGCCGGGTTTGAAACGCGTATTTCTCGCGACATCAAAGGAATCCTGTGGTCAAAATTAATTATCAATGTTGGTATAAATGCCATAACCGCTATCACCAGACTTAACAATGGAAAAATAACTGAATTTGAAGGGACGCGTCGAGTTTTAGAATCGGCAGTTAATGAAGCAGTAAAAGTAGCTAAGAAAAAAAGGATTAAATTAATTTACGACGATCCTTTGGCAAAGGTTGAGGCAGTTTGCGAGGCAACAAGTACAAATATTTCAAGTATGCTACAGGATGTTTTGAAAAATAAAAAAACAGAGATAGATTTTATTAACGGGGCAATTACTCGGCAGGCGCAAAACCTAGGCATTCCTACGCCTGTAAATAATATCTTGGTAGATTTAATAAAAACAATTGAAGCAACCTACGCCTTACAACTAACGTAGAATTATAAATTACAAATTATGAATGATGGATTATTAAAGGACTTTAAAATTTGTAATTTGGCATTGGTAATTAATAATTCCGAGACTAAAGCGAGGTAAAATAGAGTTTATTACGGAGTTTTACATTCATTATTTATAATTAATACTTCATAATTTATAATTATTTATATGCTTTCTTCCCTAAAAGTAAGAGAATTTCGATTTTATTGGTTTGGAATGTTTGTTTCTTTGATCGGTACCTGGATTCAAATGACCGCCCAAAG
>JBFMBJ010000220.1:0-1611 GCA_040755235.1 Candidatus Omnitrophota bacterium | reverse complement strand
AGTCGTAAACCGTCGGCCCGCAGGCGTAGATTTTTGCAATTTTATCTTTTAGCGGTTTAAAAATCTGTTTTTTCCGGCTAAAAGTATTATAGATTTTAAGCATTGTTATAATGTTATTGGCAATTAAACGGCTTGGCAAGTTTCCGATTTATAGTCGACGATGATCGGTAATGGTAATTAAGTTCCAAGGAAAACGGTTTTTTAGGGCAACATCATGTGGGGTGGCTATTCAAAAAACTCATTCTAAAGCTGTCATTCATGCTATATTAGAGCTAGTAGAAAGAGATGCCGCACTTCTTGCTTGGTTTGGGAATAAAAATATTCCACTAATTGACATAACAAAAATAAAAAATAAAAAATTACTTAAACTTATTAAAAATATTGAATTTGAAAATAGAGGAATTAAAACCTTTTTGATAACAACCGACATAAAAATTCCAACAGTTTTTACTATTGTATTTGATCGTAATGACCATTATCCGCTGGCAACTTTTGGTCTGGCGGCGGGGATTAATCTTGAAAAAACAATTATAAAGTCAATAGAAGAGGCTTTGATGATATTGAATACCGTCGAATTATTTGGTAATAGTGAAAGAAAAATAGAAAAGAAAGACATTAAAAATTTAATTGATCATATATTATTTTATTCACTACCTGAAAATAAATTTGTTTTGAAACGCTTTCTAAACTATAATAAATATATTTCAATAGAAACAATACATAAACAATATAATTTTATTAAGATTGTTTCTGCCAAAGATTTAATAAATTATTTAATAAAGAAGAAAATAGAATTAATTGCCTTTGATTTTTCAGACCCATTTTTGTCGAAAAACGATTTATACATGACAAGGATTATTGCGCCAAATTTATGTCCGATGTTTGTAGGCGGCATTGTACCGTCAGTGATTGCGCGACTTATCAAAAAAAGACTCAAAATGCCGCTTTCTAGAAAATTAAACATCAACCCTCATCCTTTTGGATAAATTAATATGTCGCAGATAAAATTAATTAAATTAAAGATTAAACCCCGGCAAAAAAAACTTGGTTGAATTGGACCCTTGAATTAAAAAGCAGAAAAAGAGAAGTTTTAAATTCTTTAAGAAGAGAAGGCGTTTTATCTGAAGCATGTTTTATTTCGAAAGACGGTAATTATATCTATTATTTTATGGAAGCCGATGACTTTGATAAAATTAATAAAATATTTATGAATAGCAGGAAAAAAATTGACATTAAACATAAAGAAATCACTAAAAAAAGTCTAGAATTTATAGAGAAATTAGATGAACTTTTTTATTTTAGCATTAAAAAATAACATTTCGCATTTTAAAAATCAAATAATATGGCGTAATCACTAAAAATAATTGCGCCGTTGCGTATTCCATATATTAAACCGTCTATCCGGTTTATGGTCGAGAAGTATTATCCGGAATTATGTTTTTTCAAGCAGTAAATCTCATTGGCGTAAGTAGGAAGAAATATGATTTGAGTTTGCGGGTTGTAGGCGACTAAGAAAAATAAATACACTTTCGTGTTTTTCCTAGAATTCTATTCTGAAGTGCAACATTCTCTTTTTTAGATTTTAACATTTTTTCAATTTTTTCCATAAAA
>JBFMBJ010000219.1:0-1613 GCA_040755235.1 Candidatus Omnitrophota bacterium | reverse complement strand
AATATGTCTATAATACCGATTTGGTTATGATTTAGATTTGACAAATGGGATAAGCGCAATTATCGACCAAAGAATTTCATCAATAATCTGTAGGATGCGATAAATAATGGTTATAACTAATCCAACAGAAAAAGGAACCCAAATAGATAACAACGTGCTTCCAGCAAGTTCCTTTAATCCAAACCCTCCTGGTAATATCATGCTCACCAGACTAACCAATGAGGTTATGGTTGAGATACCGATAGTGTCAATCAAACCGGGCCGATTGGTAATTCCTAAAGACAAGATCAAAAAATGTAGTGATAGCCCGGCAAAAATCCAAGGAATGGTATAGAAGAGAATCCAAGTCATTAAATCGATACGGCTCAAGTCAACGTCAATGGTATTTTTTTTGAATTTTCTTAAAACCAAATTTGTAAATTGGATTAATAGAGTGGGGCGGAAAAAAACTAAGACGCATAAAACCAGCAACAACGTAAATAGAGACATAGTATAAAGAGAATTGGAAAAGCTATAGAAAGGCAATAGCATAAAAAAAAATGCCACTCCCGAAATTGTTATTAAAAGGTTTTCCAAAAGAATACAATTTATCACTAAAGGTGAAGACAATCCTAGTGCTGAATACATACTTAATCTTGTGCCAATGTAAGGCAGACTTGTCGGAATCCTTTTTGCCAGACTTGAAAGATAATATATTTTGAAATTTAAGCTATAGTTTTTGAAGCCACTAATACGATACAATATTTTTGACCAAATCAGGTAGGTAGTACCAAGCCCCATTGAATGAAAAAAACTAGATAATAAAATATACCCCCAATTAAAACGCCAGGGGAAGGAAAGCAAAGTATCTTTTTCCTGATATAGAAAAAAAAATAAAAAAACTAACACAAGAAATACAATCGCTATTGCCCATTTACCAAGACTTGGATAATTGAGTTTCATTTTGTGATAATAAAAACCATTTTTGTTGTGACGATTTCTCTTAAACCGGGTAATATTGTTAAAATTTTGAGTAGCCTAAAGATAATCTTTCCAATCAATCCAAATTTTTGCAGATAATGCCTTCCAAAAGGGAGCAGATCTGTGTGTAAAATTTTCAATTCAACGTCCCTGAGCAACTTTTCAAATTGATCAATAGTTGTTCGATTTAACTCTGGTAATTGAGAATGTTTTAACCAATCTACGTTAGCGGAAAAAATATATTCTTTATTATTCTTTTTTTTGTCTTCGAACCATTGCGCAGCTTCAAGCAGTTGGGAATCCCGAAATAATACATGCGGCCAAGGAAAATTTATCCACCCTTCAAGATGTGCTCCCCATGGACTATAAAAAGGAGGGAAATGAAGAAAAATAATACCATCGGGTCTTAAAACACGTTTACACTCCAGCATCGTCGCTCTAATATTATCAACATGTTCTAAAACATTGATAGAGATTATTACATCAAAATAATTGGAAGGGAAAGGCATATATGCCGAATCTGAATTTAGGACTTTAATTACATTATGAGCCCGCTTCATGTGTAATTGCATAGCTGAATTTACGCTTTGTAGGCGGATGTCAATTCCTACTACATCGGCTGCGCCTGATTCATCATAAAATAGTAACTTTCC
>JBFMBJ010000218.1:0-1615 GCA_040755235.1 Candidatus Omnitrophota bacterium | reverse complement strand
AAGACAGCGTTTGGAAAAAATGATATCCGATGACCTAAGAGAGGTAAATTTAAATGTGCCTCCGGAATTCGTGATGTGTATTATTAAGAAGGAGTCTAATTTTAAGCCTGAAGCGCTTAACGATAGAGGCGAATACTCGGTGGGACTAATGCAGCTTAATAAGAGATCTGGGACAGACAGGGCGGCTTTGAGCGGCCTGAAAAAATACGGTAGAAATCTGTATCAAAAACTACTAAATAACCACGGATCGGACAGTAAAATTACCGACACGTCTTCTTTAATGTCCAAGAACGATCCTGCCAGTGAAAAAGGTATGACTAATATAGCCTTAGGAATCGCTTACCTAAAAAAAATAAACGCGGAAAACGGGCGAGGAAATGGATTAAGGAATGATACCGATCTAGATAATCTGGCTGCCGGTTATAATTGTGGACCGGCGAGATGTAAAGGGGGGCGTACTGCCTACTCTAATGATGTGGTGGCCTGTACTCGTACCATGCGGGCAAAATCCGGCTCTTCCTCGGGATTTAAGTAGCTTATTTTAATCTTCGCTGCTAATATAAATTGCGCGTTTGGGACGCCTCTTTTCTTTACAAGGCTCCGGACGTTTATCTGCCACAAGAACGTAGCAAGAACACAGTTGGTTCAAAATTTAATCTTGACTAAAAAATTCTAGGAACAATGATTTAAGGATTTAATTTAACAGCAATACAATAAAAGCAAAATATTCGCTTTTTAAGAATAAGGCATTAAAACTAGTTTAATTAGTAGTAAATATCACTATGGAAATAAACGATAATTTAAAAAAAGCATGGAAAGAGACAAAGAAGATAGAATTTATGGAAGTTCTCAAAGGCTCCCATGACGAAAACTTAAGCGAGTTATTGTGGTCAGAGAAATACAAAAAAAATTGGGAAAGTGCGTTCGATCAAGCTAAGACAAAAAACAAAGTTCTGATTTGTGCGGACGAGCGAGTGCTACCTAAGGAAGGAGAATTTAAAGTTGGAACGGCCGGACAATTAATTCTTGAATCTAAAGAGTATCAAGACGATTTCGTAGTAAGTTTTAGAGGGGAGATAAAAACCGTTCGCAGCCATAGTGGTTGCGGCGCAGCCGCCGTAGCCTATTCAAGATTGAGCGAAGAGGAAAAACAACGCTGCCTATCAGCAACTAACGAGTTGACTGCGCGAGGTCTTAAGATTAACGAAGTGAGTCAGGGCGATCTCTACGGTATTTACCATTCATACAATCTAGCTCAGAAGCTAGGTGCCGCTTTTGAGCACACGCCATTCTCTATTATGCGCGGTTACAAAGATTTTCATGATGCTCGGATAATATTTTGGAGTTCCAATGAGAATTTTGACCCCTCGAATCTAACCGGAAAATTTCTCCCGCCGCATTTTTTGGCTAATGGGTTAGCCTTTGGCCTAACAAATGATTATTGCAAAGAAGAACTAAAATTGCTTTCGGGAATTGCTCTGGGAGAACATGGATTCTATAATTTATTTAATGCTGACAATCCATTTTATGTGATAAGTGTGGGTGGAAACACTGGGGACGCTAAGAGGCTAAACGGCACGGCAAGAGAAACATTAAAAGAGTTTGGAGAAAGAAT
>JBFMBJ010000217.1:0-1656 GCA_040755235.1 Candidatus Omnitrophota bacterium | reverse complement strand
ATAGTCGAAAATAGAAAGAATTTCTACTCGGTCAACTATCGACTTTCAACTCTCAAATATATCCGACCCTGCGACAATACAGGTTTATATGAAGGAAATATACCATATCCCTAACATGTTTGTCAAGGCGATTTTTAAATTTTGTCATTTATTTTTTAAAAGTGCACCGTTTTAAAGCGATTTGCATTTTAAAAGTGCACCCCTAAAATATGCTATATTCTAAGCAAAAAGGGAGGGTTAGGATATGGCACAATTACATAAAAGATTTACAGATTCTCAAATAAAAGAGCTTTTTAAACGATATTTAAGTAAAGAGATTAAAAGGGTATACATTCAAGAAATTTTAGGGATAAAAAGACGTAGATTTTTCACCCTTTTAAAACAGTACCAAACTGCTCCTAAAAACTTCTCTATTCAATACACTCGTAAAACGCCTTCTCGTAATATCTCCGTTGATATTGAAAATAATATTTTCAAAGAGTTAAATATTCAAAAAGATTTAATAAAAAATGAAAAAGTTCCGATTAAATCATATAACTATAGCTACATTAAAGATCGCTTGGCTAATGACTATAAGCAAAAAGTATCTTTACATGCAATCATCAATCGTGCTAAAGCTAATGACTTTCACTTAGGCAAACGTAAAAAGAAAATCCATGACCGTGAAGTACTTACCCAATATGCTGGCGAATTAATTCAACATGATTCTTCTTATCACTTATGGGCTCCTAATGCTAAAGAAAAATGGTCTCTAATTACTTCTTTGGATGATTATAGTAGATTTATTCTTTACGCTGCTTTTGTTAGACCAGAAACCTCTTGGGGTCATATAAACGCAATGCAGACAATGTTTTTACGCTATGGCTGCCCTTATCAGTTTTATGTTGATTCTCACTCTATCTTTAGGTTTGTTGCTGCTCGAGACTCGATTCATTACAAACACCATTTGCAAACTGATGATACCAATACCCAATGGAAACAGGTCTTAGAAGATTGTAATGTTAAAATTATCTATGCCTTATCTCCTCAGGCTAAAGGCAAAATCGAACGGCCTTACGGCTGGCTTCAAGATAGAATTATTCGTAACTGCGTGCGTGAAGATGTTACCGAAATTAAACATGCCCAACTTATCCTTAACCGTGAAATTCATAGATATAATTATAAACAAATTCATTCAACCACGGAAGAAGTCCCTTATTTTAAATTCCAAAAAGCTTTAAAAGAAAAATCTCTTTTTAGAAAATTCTCTGTAAAACCACCGTTTCAATCCCCTAAAGATATTTTCTGTTTTAGACTTTCTAGAATCGTCGACCAATATAGAAAAATATCTATTAAAAACTTGGAATTTAAAGTCAAAGGTTATCCCAAAACCAAAGTTGACATCCGTATCTTTCCTTTAGGCAATGCTCTTTGTGAGTTGCGTTTCTGGTTTAACGGCAAACTACTTAATATTCAAAAAGCTAAAAATAAGGATATTGGCATAGTGCACTTTTAAAACAAAATCAGTGCACTTTTAAAAAATCGGTAACAGGCGATTTTTAAATTTTGTTATTTACATTTCTAAACTCCAGGAAATAAACCTTGTAAAATGTAGTCAGTTGTCTGACTGAATTAATGTAAATTATGTATATACTACAAAAACAACTAAACAATTAC
>JBFMBJ010000216.1:0-1666 GCA_040755235.1 Candidatus Omnitrophota bacterium | reverse complement strand
ATTGGGACATCCAAATAAATTATGGAATAAAAACTGGCTATAATGAAGCATTTATCATAGACGGGAAAAAAAAAGATGAACTGATCGCTGAAGATCCAAAATCTGCTGAAATTATACGACCGATTTTGAGAGGGCGAGATATAAAACGGTATGGATATGAATTTGCGGATTTATGGTTATTGTACATCCCGTGGCATTTCCCCCTACATAAAGACCCTAAAATAATAGGTGCATCAGTAAAAGCTGAAAAAGCATTTCAAGCTGAATATTCAGCAATTTATAATCATTTGTTCAAATTTAAGGCAGCACTATTGAACCGCAATAAAGCCGAGACTGGAATACGTTATGAATGGTATGCGATGCAAAGATGGGGCGCAAATTATTGGGAGGATTTTTTTAGACCGAAAATTATATATCCAAATATGACTAAGTTTTTACCCTTTGTTTACGATGAAGATGGTTTTTTTACAAATCAGAAATGTTTTATAGTTACTGGGGAACATATTGCTTATTTGACTGCTTTTTTCAATTCATCACTTTTTAAATATGCTTTTAGAGATAATTTTCCAGAACTTCAAGGAGGAACAAGAGAATTAAGCAAAATATTTTTTGATAAAATACCGATAAAACAAGTTGATGCTAGGTTGGAAAGTTCTTTTAGGAATTTAGTAATTCAAATACAAGAACTTAGACGACAAAGCAATGACAGCAAACAACTAGAAGTAAAAGTAGATGAGCTTATTTTTGATTTATACCAACTGACCTACGAAGAAAGACAATTAATTGGTTTTATCGAAATCAAATAAAACAATAAAACGAAGAATTGGGTTACAGAAGTATAATATTATTAATAATTTTCCTCACAAATTGTTTTCTGAATTAATTATTTCGTTATATTTTTTTGCAACAAATTCCTTTATCTGATCAATCTCCTTGCTACTAAAGCCAAATACTTTATAGATAATATCATTAATAATTTGCTGAGACTTTTGCATATTTTCTAAAGACTTAATTTCTGCGACTAAATTTTTTATCTGTTTTTTTTCATCGCTAGTGCATTGAGGAATCGGAATATTTTCAACAAATTGTTGTCTCATTTGCATCCCACCATTATCCAAAACAGAAATATTATTAAAGAAATAATATGCCGCGAATTCGGAGTTAAGAATACCTTGTAAGTAAGAAAGATCATTACCAACAAAAAAACAAAGACTGTCAACTATAAAGATATCTTTAGGGACAAGTGCAAAACGAGGAAAGGAGTATGCCTCTATTTTAGATATTCTCATTAGCCTTGCCCATACTATTTTTTGTTCAAAAAAATCCTCCATATATGCACAGTTACGCAGATTATATGGAGTAACTCCTTGATCAGCCCTTTTTTTAAGGTCCGGATAGAATTTATCTAAGTGTCTTTTAATTGCTAGGTAATTATTTATTTTTATTGGTACTACACCTTTTTCTTTAAGTCCATTATGAGTATTTATAAGCCATAGATCAGCGAAGTCGTAACCAAATCTTTTTATATCTCTGCCGCGTAAAATCGGTCGTATAATTTCAGCAGATTTTGGATCTTCAGCGATCAGTTCATCTTTTTTTTTCCCGTCTATGATAAATGCTTCATTATAGCCAGTTTTTATTCCATAATTTATTTGGATGTCCCAAT
>JBFMBJ010000215.1:0-1752 GCA_040755235.1 Candidatus Omnitrophota bacterium | reverse complement strand
CACTAAAATTACATCATCTTTTGCGCTGACTTGACCACCGGGAAAACGACCATGTACAGAATCATATTTTAATAAATGCGCAAGTGATTTTGCATCAGTAATATCATTAACTGCTACTAATTCAATATTTTTCTTTGATTCTAAAATTGCACGTCCCACCATGCGGCCAATTCTACCAAAACCATTAATGCCAACTTTTACTGCCATTTCTCTTAACCCTCCCTTTTTTATATTTTCGCTTCTCTTAATAACTTAGCAGCTAATTCTGGAGGAGTAGGTGTTACATAAAATCCCGTACCCCACTCAAAACCGGCTACACGCGTAAGCTTTGGCATAATTTCAAAGTGCCAGTGATAAGCTTCTCTTTCTTCGCCGTCAATTGGAGAAGTATGAATTATATAATTATACGCGGGATCTGACAATACAACTTTAATCCTTGTCAAAACTCCTTTTAAAATACTTGCCAACTCCGTTATTCCTTCTCGGGAAATATGACAAAAATATCCGGAGTGTTTCTTAGGCATAATCCAAACTTCAAATGGAAAACGACTCACAAAAGGACAAAAAGCCACAAAATCTCGATTTTCTTCTATTATTCTTTCCTTCTCCTGTAATTCCTGACGCATCATATCACAAAAAATACATCGATCGCGATAATTAAAATAATTCTGCGCACCGGTTAATTCTTCTGATACATTTTTGGGAACCATGGGAAGCGCAATTAACTGCGAATGCGGATGTTCCATAGAGGCTCCAGCTGATGCCCCATAATTTTTAAAGATCATAATATATTTAAAACGTTTATCTTTTCTTAAATCAATTCCTCGACGGCAATACATCTCTAGCATTTTTTCTACTTCGTCATCGAGCAATTCTGGAATATTTTTGGTATGATATGGAGTTTCAATAATTACCTCATGGGCTCCAACACCATTAGATAAATCAAATATACCTAATCCTCGACGTTCTAAATCACCCTCAATTTGTAAAGCAGGAAATTTATTCGGCACAACCCTCGTCTGCCAACCGGAGGTATTTGCTTTAGTATCCGGGTAACGAAAAGCTTCTATTTCTGGCGGCGTAAGATGTTCGTTACCATAACAAAATGGGCAATTTGCAGTTTGATTAAAAGTATGGACTTCTTTATCGAATTTATCAGGAGTTGCGGGATGATCTGTATCTACAATAACCCATCGCCCTACAATTGGATCTCGCCTAAGCTCTGACATCTAAACTTCAACCTCTCTTAAAAATTTAGCTGCATTTTCTGGCGGTAAAGGACAGATATAGAATCCTGTTCCCCATTCAAAACCAGCTACGCGCGTTAAGCGCGGCATAATTTCAATATGCCAATGAAAATCTTGATCTATTGTTTTCCAATATCCACCTTTGGGCCTGCGAAAGGGCGCAGTGTGTAAAATATAGTTATACGGAGGATCTTTCAAACCTACTTTTAATTTTAAAAGTATTTTTTTAATAACCGTAGCTAAATATTTACGATGATCCGGAGTCAATTTTATAAAATCGCAAGAATGATCTTTTGGTAAAATCCAAACTTCAAATGGAAAACGACTGGCAAATGGGGCAATAGCAATAAAACCATCTATATCTAAAATAAGCCTGTCTTTTTGTTCTAATTCCTGCTTTATTAAATCACAAAAAATACAACGTTCATGATAATCAAAATAACGCTTTGAACCTTCAAGTTCTTCTTTCACGCGCTTGGGAGTTACGGGGGTTGCAATTAATTGT
>JBFMBJ010000214.1:0-1772 GCA_040755235.1 Candidatus Omnitrophota bacterium | reverse complement strand
GGAACGAGTTGCTATAGATAGATTAATGGATTCAATATTAGGCTTTGTAGAAAGAAAAGTTGAATCTTATCCGGCAAAAAAAATATTAACAGCTATTTTATTCCAAGAATTAGAACGCGCCATGCCCGTAAGATATAATGATATCCCTATACCAGAAGTAGTGAGGTTAGAAAAAGGTTTTGTATTAGAGCCTGTATCAATAAAAAGAGAGCTGGCAAGTTTAATGTTGCTTATGTCTCGTGTTTCGCTTTCTATTTTTGTGTTTAGGCCATTCTCAACTGGCAAGGCCAAAATATTTATTTGTAAGAAAGCAAAAACAAAACAAACAACCAAAGATGATTATCCTGCAATGGCTAGATTAGCTAGTTATACAGGAGAAAGTATGGGCGCAAACCGTGTTTTAGCATACAGAGGAGTCCAAGCAATTTCAGATGGGGAAATAGATTTTATTTTATCCCGTCAGCCTGAAAGACGCGGTTATGCTTTTCAACTTTATAGCCGGTTTTTTCCGGGAGTTGTTAGGGTTAGGGATGAGTTGCAAGGAGGATTTAACCGAGTAGGATTTATTGAGTATACCGATAACCTAAGAGAAATTTTTAAAAGATTTCAAAAAATGGGCTTGATAGCTAGAGAAGAAAGCAGGGGAGAAAGTAGAGAAGAAACCAGGCTTTTAAATATAGCAGTACCGTTTATTCTTGCCCCAGGATTTTCTGTTCCTTTAGAATTTATAATTATAGTTTTAGGAATATTTGTTTTTGTCTGGTTTTTAGCGCGCTTAATAAATAAAACTTTTAACCCGGATTTTGTACGCTTTCGACAGGCAAAATCCGCCCAAAGGGCAGATAGATTAAATCCGACGGGATTTAATTTTGTTCATCGGGGTAATCCCAAGCAAATTTCCGATACGAAATTTAGGATTAAAAACTTTTTTAGAAGTATTTTATCTGGCCTTAAAATTATCCTTCGAGTTATTAGCACTAGACTTGTATCTTTTATAAAAGAATTATCTGTAAAAAGAATCGCTTTTGCTTGTATTCTTTTAGCCTTAAATTTAATAATTTATTTACTATTCAGAAAAGAAAACAGCAGCGTTTCTGTTTTAAGTGCTTTTGCGATTGTGGCACTGGATGTTTCTTCTCTGCCAAGAGTGCCTTCTTTTGACCCTATGCATAATTTTGAACAAGCCAGGACTAATCGCAATGGACGAGCTATAGAAGAAATAATAAGAACCTTAAGAAGAAATTTAGCTGAATTGTGGGATACGCGTAAATTTAGATTAAAAGGCCCGCGCGTAGAATTAGTTGCGAGTAACAGTTCTCCTCGTGATGTAAAGGAAAATGTAGCTAGAAGAGTAGTGTTTGTTGTTATGGCTCACGCAGTAATCGGTGAAGCATTACGTTTTCTTGGTAAGGAACAAGAAGCAATAGGAGTATTAGAAAATGGTTTAAGAATAATTGAGCATTATCAAGCAAATCCCGTTTTAAATAGAGCATTGAGTGTTATTGCAAGTAACATCAAAGGGCCATTAGCCATTGCTTACTTTACTACAGACAATTACCAAAAGCTTATTAATTTAGAGTCAAGAGATCCGTCCCGTTTTCTTGATTATAATGATTCAGGCGAACTTCTTTATTACTATGCCGGTGTTTCTTATTATTGTTTAGGCGTGCAAGCATACGAGAAAAAAGATTTTTCCGGCGGCACAAGTTATTTTGAAAAAGCAGACAGAATATTTAACTATTTTATAGAACACTTGGATTTTTTCAAGGCAA
>JBFMBJ010000213.1:0-1777 GCA_040755235.1 Candidatus Omnitrophota bacterium | reverse complement strand
GCCATCGTTATAAATACGGAAAAGATAATGGTTATAATCATGGACATCTTTAAAACCTTTTTGTTACTCCTTTCTAGGCCATGATTTTTTGCTGACAGAGGAAAAGTAACGATACCAACAGAAGATGTGGCAAAAAAGATTAATTTTCCAAGTAGTGATAAAGTCGCGTAATATCCAGCGTCAATTGTACCCAGGAAGTGCTTGGCTAAAATAACATCAATATTATAAAGCGCAGCAAGGCAGAGTGCTACTAAAAAGGCTTTTTTCCCATAGTCAAGCAAATCTATTTCTTTCTCTTCTGTTTCTTTGGCAATTCCCGCACTTATTTTTACTTTGAAAAATGAATAAGTGGTTGCGATTAAGAAAGCCAAGAAAACTGCGAACATCGCACCGCCGACTCTATATCCAATAATGTAAAATAAAATCGCAAACAATATCTTTGTGGCTATATTAATGACATTATTGGTGGTTATTTCGCCGAATTTTTCCATTCCACCCAATGTGCCGATAATCACCGGGGAGATAAAGGATAACAAAAACATAAGCCCCAATATTATAAGGGGGGATGTTTTTGGCAAATGAAGAAAATCTTGGAGGAAAAAGCTGATAGATAGGAAAAACAAAAAAGCAAACAGTCCAATAACAAGGGTTTTCTTCAGGCTATTTTGAAATAAGCTTTTTATTCTCAAATGGTCTCGTTTTGCGTTTAGCTGGGCAACATATTTTGAAACGGTTAGATTTATGGTTTGTGAAGGAACATTAATTATATAAGTGAGGGCGAGCAGGGAAGCCAAAACACCATAGTCAGAGGGTCCCAAGAGCCTGCCCATGATAATATTGAAAGCATAATTTCCGACCCCAACAAAAATAGAACCAAGGAAGATCACGGTTGTGCCACGGACAAGATCATTTTGTTGGAGAGTTTTTATTTTGTTTATCATAAAAATAGTAAAATTTGGTTTTTAGAAAAGAATTCGTAGTGTCGATTTATCCCAGATATTTCTTCACCTTCTCTACTATATCCTCTGAAGTGAAATTGGATTTTACCCAATATTCCGCAGCGCCCAGAGCAGTTACTTTTTCAACATTTTCTTTGGTATCCAGCATATTGGAAAGGACGATAACGGGGATATCTTTTGTCTCGGTAGTCTCTTTTAATATTTTTAACACTTCATACCCGCTCATTTTGGGCATCAGAAGGTCGAGCAGAATTAACGCGGGTTTTTCTGTCTTTGCCATCTCAATTCCCGCCAGTCCATCCGGTGCAACCAACAAGTGGGCACCCTCCAGCTCAAAAGTGTTTTGATAAAGCGTCTGCATCAGGGGATCATCTTCAATCAATAGAACCTTTTTATTTTCCATTTTTCCTCCTTTTTCTTAGGGTTAATTATATTCAAGGCTTTAAAATTCCAAATTACAAATCCCAAATCACAAACAAATCCCAAATCTTAATGACTAAATGACCAAAACCTTTGATAAATTATAATTTTGAACATCGAAATTTGTTTATTATTTGCTATTTGGTGCTTGAGATTTATCATCTGCTATTGGTAGACTGAACGAAAACGTGCTTCCTTTTCCAAATTCTGATTCGACAAATACTTTTCCTTTCATTTGTTCAACTAGCTTTTTACTAATATAAAGCCCTAATCCTGTGCCCCCTACATCGGCAGTAGTAACGGCGCGGAAAAATTTTTGAAAAAGCTTTGCTTGATCCTCTGGTTTTATTCCTGCTCCGGTATCTTTTACATAGGTGATGATAAAACCTTCCTTTTCT
>JBFMBJ010000212.1:0-1795 GCA_040755235.1 Candidatus Omnitrophota bacterium | reverse complement strand
AACGTATATAATGCCTCATTGCCTGCGATATAGCCGATAAAAAGAAAGGCCTTTGTAATTTCATATTTATCTTTGAGATAAACATAAAATCTAGTAAAGTCTAATTCCCAGCCACAATCTTTAATAGCCAGATTTAAATTCTGGCTATCTATAAATGCGTAATTATTTTCTGGTTTTTTCATAAAAAATCTTATTTGCTATAGTAAACCAAATTCTACCAAAAGTATAACAAGATTTTTAATTTTAGCAATCATATAATGGGCAGCGATTAGATAACAAAAATAACCCTGAGCTTGTCGAAGGGTTATTTTCTTCGTGTGAGTGTAAGTAATTCGCCCTCCTTCGCTAAAGCTACGGAAGGACGCGTAATTAGGAAAAAATTTTTCGTTAGATAAATAATTCCTTTCCCGAATTACTAACTACAAAATACTAACTACTCAAAAATTTGAGTGTAGCGAAAATTTTTATGGAGATGGTGGGAGTTGAACCCACATCTAGGCTGATTTGATAAAACAACTCTACAGGCTTAGTTAATTTTTTATAACGGCTGCGATATTTACCCCCCCATCTTTCATCACTTTTTAATTCTAACTGTATTAGAATAGAAATTTTTATCGATATATACGACGAAAGATGGGGGGGTAAAAAATAACAAAAAAACGCAGCTGTTTTCTTCAATTTTTCATCCTGCAGTTGAAGAAAATCCGCCGGACTATCTCAATAATATCACACCATTTTCAACCTATTGAGAATCAGTTGAAATGATGCCTTTCTATAAAAGAAAGGTGCCGACTTTTAGATTACACCAGATTAAGCATAAGCCAAACTCGGCATAAAGGTTTTGTTGGCAATTATCTTGCAAACTCTCGTTGTTTTACTTGTAATCCGACAAGGAAAACAGCTCCGAATAAATCCGGAACGAGGTTACGAGAAACCTCGGCCTGCATATTTTGTCTTATCAACCTATCAAAGCCCGTCATCCCCGTAAAATTTCCGCCTCGCGAAAATTTTGAGTAATTAGTAATTTGTAATTCGTGGTGGGCGTATCCCGGCTCGAACGGGAGACCTCGTCGACTTGTCCCGTTAGATTTTTGTGCGCGATGCAGGGATTGAACCTGCGGCCTTTTCGATGTCAACGAAACGCTCTACCACTGAGCTAATCGCGCATGAATCTAACGGGGTGAATCAACAACGCGCTCTAATCAACTGAGCTATACGCCCCGAAAAGTGGGAGAGCAAGCTGATCTATGAACATTTAATAATTTTTTATCGCCCTTTCTATTTTCCGCTTGGTCTCTCTTTTTATAATTTTCTCTCTTTTTTCATACTGCTTTTTCCCTCGAGCCAAAGCAATTTCCACCTTTATTTTGTTTCTTTTATTATAAATTCTTAAAGGAATAAGAGTTAAACCGGCAGACTCTTTTTTGCCAAACAGATATTTTATTTCCGATTTTTTTAAAAGGAGTTTGCGTGACCTTTTAGAATCGTAATCTTTCGGGGTATTTAACGGCTGATAAGGAGAAATATCGGCATTTAATAAATAAGGTTCGCAGTTTTTAAAAACCACATAGCTTCCCAGCAAATTAATTCGGCCGGACTTTACAGCTTTTACCTCAAAACCCAAAAGCATAATTCCGGCCTCAAATTTTTCCAGTATTTCATAGTCAAAATATGCTCTTCGATTAAAAGCAAAATCTGCCATGTCCATAAATTAAACATTTTTCTTACAATATTTTTCTATAATTAAATCCGGATTTCCTAAAAGTTCTCCATATTCTTTACTGTTGCATTTGAT
>JBFMBJ010000211.1:0-1893 GCA_040755235.1 Candidatus Omnitrophota bacterium | reverse complement strand
AAATATTTCACCTTGGGATTGGATAGCGCTTTAGAAACTACTTCCGGCCCAATACCGCTAGGATCACCTATTGTAATACCAACATTTAGTTTTTGTTTATTTAATGACAATGTATGATTTCTTTTTGAGGGCATCTAACCATTCCTTCATATTATCGCGGAATTTTTGCTCTAGAAGATAGTGATAAATTTCATCGTAACTTTCAGATGGAGATCTCTGTTGGGCAGCAATTATCTCTTCAAGTTTAAAAATAAAAAAACCTTGATCAGTTTTAATTGGGTTCGAATTTTCTTGTACTTTTAGATTAAATACAGCATCTTCTATATCTTTTCGCAGCTGACCTTCTTTTACTAAACGACTAGTTACGCTTTGCCCAAATCTTTCTGCTACTTTAATAATATCTTGACCTTGTTTTAAAAGATTGCTTGCTTCTTGTGCCTCTTGTTCATTTTTTAAAAAGATAGAGCCAACTTTTCGCTGCGTAGATTCTTTGAATTGATCTTTATGTTCTTGGTAAAAACTTGTAACTTCATCCGGCCCCACGATTGTTTTTGAACGCACTTCTTCATCGACAAGTTGAAAAATCATAAACTGTTCTTTGGTTCTTTTACGTAAATCTCCTAATGTGAGGCCTTGTTCTGAAAGCATTTGCTCAAAGCCTTCCTGTGAAGCAAAGCCCTGTTTAATTTGCTCAATACGGTTTTTTATTCTATCGTCTTTAACTTCTATATTTTTCTTTTTTGCCTCTTGTAAAATTAACTTATCTTCAATCATGCGATTTAAGATACCGGACTTTGCCTTTTCGAATTCTTCTTGAAGTTCTTTTCCTTTATATTGGCTTGCGAGCTGAGTGTAAGCAAGCGCCAAGAATTGTTGTAATTCTGACTGTGTAATTACTTCGTTATTAATTACTGCTACAATCTTATCGCTTAAAGCCCAAGCCGGTTGAACCAAAAAAAATCCCAATAAAAATATCACTAAAATTCTCGACTTCATTATTATCCTCCTGCTCAAACTGTAAACTCTAAACCCTAAGCTCTAAATCCTAAATAAATTCCAAATCCAAATTTCTAATTACTCAAACTTATTAATTTTGAACATTTGGATTTTTGAGTTTTGAAATTGTTTAGAGTTTAGAATTTCGGATTTAGGATTTCTTATTTATTATCCCCCTATAACTTTTTGTAATGTATTTATCGCTTCTCGTAAAAGTCTACAATATAAATCAAATCCTACTGCCATGATATAGCCACTTTGTTGAGTGCCCAGCAAATTTCCTGCGCCTCTTATTTCTAAATCTTCCATTGCGATTTTAAAACCAGAACCAAGTTCCCAATTTTCTTGTATAGTAGAAAGCCTTTTTTTAGCATCATTACTTAAAAGTTCTTTTTTATGTACCAAAAAATAAGCGTAGGCCTTTTTCTCGAATCGACCAACGCGTCCGCGTAATTGATGTAAATCAGAAAGCCCGAAATTATCGGCATGGTTTACAAAAAGAGTATTTGCATTCGGCACATCAATACCAGATTCGATAATATTTGTCGATAAAAGTATGTCTAAATCGCCACTTAAAAATTCAGACATTACTTTCTCTAAAAGAAAACTATCCATTTGCCCATGTGCTACGGCAATTTTGACTGTGGGGCTTAATATCTTTTTTAATTTTTCTTCCAATTTTTCTATATCAAAGATATGATTATGAACAAAATAAACTTGCCCTTTGCGCGCTAATTCTCTATGGATAGCCTGTTTTATGAGTGTTTCATCATATTCTACCACATAGGTTTCAATTGGCATACGATTTTCTGGTGGAGTATTTATTATTGAGATGTCTTTTGTGCCCATCAAACTCATATATAAAGTTCGAGGTATTGGAGTGGCTGTAAGGGTCAA
>JBFMBJ010000210.1:0-1901 GCA_040755235.1 Candidatus Omnitrophota bacterium | reverse complement strand
AAATTTAAGCGTAATCGAAGACATACCCTCTAAAGAGCGCGAAGTAATTTTTTCTAAACCCTGTATAGTAGCAAGTTGATTTTCCAAGACTTCAGTAACTCTTATTTCTACGTCTTCGGGGCTAGCTCCCGGATAATTAGTAATAACCGTAATTGATGGCGGCTCAATCTTAGGCATACTATCAATGCCAATGCGCGTAAGGCTGTATAAAGCCAAAACAATAATTGCAGAAAATATCATTAAGTTTGTAACCGGCCGCTTTACACCAAATTCTGGTAAGTTCACTTTTTACTCCTGCGGTTCTATATCTGAGCCATCTTTTAATCTCTGCTGGCCCATCACTACTACCAAATCGCCATCCTTAAGGCCTTCTTTGACTTCAAGATATTCGGCCTGCCGAATACCCAAAACAATTTTCTCTATAACTGCTTTTTTATCACGAGCAACATATACATAAAGATTAGGCTCATTACCCAAAATTGCCTCTTTTAAAATAACCGGTACATTTTTGTGTTCCTCAACGCTTAACTTAACCTTAGCAAACATACCTGATTGCAAAAGATGTTCAGGATTTTCTATAGTTATTTCAATAGGTGCGGTACGTGTTGATAAATCTAAGACCGGACTTATTTTTGTAACCTCTCCACTAAACTCTTTTCCCCAGTAGGCATCAACGCCAATCTTTGCAACTTGGTTTAAAGAAACCCTCGGCAAATATTTTTCCGGAATATCTAAATCTATTTTTACCTTATCCATATTTACTACTAAGGCAATTGGTGTTTGCAAGGTAACATTAGAACCTATGTCAACATAAACTCTGCCCACCACTCCTTCAAGAGGACTCTCTGCTGTTGCTTTTTCAAACTGATATCCTATTTCATCTCTATCGATGTAACAGATCACATCGTATTTAAAAACAGGTGCTCCTTCTTCTTTTACTTTTTCGATAATTTTTCCGCTCGCCTTCGGATAAACTATTGCCTCATCCTCGGCTTTAATATCACCTACATAATCAAGTGTTTTTTCTATATCTGCTAATCTTACTTTCATTACTTTTACCGGAATTCCTCCGTTTTGCTTCTTAGAAACTTCTTTTTTGCCACAACCGGTTAAAAGATAAAAAATAGAAAAGATAAAGATAAAATTTCGAAGCACGAAATTCGAAGCACGAAACAAATTCGAATTTTCTAATTTTTCAATGTTCGAAACTTTTTTGTTTTGGTCATTTGAACATTGTTTCGGATTTCGATATTCGGATTTCGGATTTATAATGTCTGGTATTTTCATATGTTTTGTCCTATTGTTTTTTCTAATTTTGCCTTGGCAATAAAATTATCATAAATTGCTTCATTATAATTAAATTTTGCCAAAGATAATGTTAAATTATTTGATCTCTCCTCCACAGAACTAACCAAACCTTTTTGAAATCTTTCCTGAATACTTTCATAATTAGCACTAGCCACTTCTAAATCTTTTTGGGAAGTATTAATTTTGGCATTGGTATTTTTTAAAACTAAATAACTATCTTTAACTTGTGTTTGGATTTCTACATTTGTTTTTTCTTGGGTTAGCTTTGTCTGTTTTGTTTCGCCTATTGCTTGATCTATTTTTGCTTTAGTTTGGAAACCATCAAAAATTGGTATATTTATTCGAACAAAACCTTGCCAATAATCATTATAGTTTTTAGAAAATGAAAAGCCTCCACTTGAGGTCCTATCAATAGTAGCAAATCCGCTTCGATTAGAAAAATTGTAATCTGCCCCTACGGATACTTGAGGTTTATTATTGGCTTTGGCGATATTTAAATTTGCCTTATCTTGTACTAATTTTTCTTCTAGGGCCTTTATTTCAGGGCGTTTTTTTAAAGCAATTAATATTAATTCATCTAAGACAACATCTTA
>JBFMBJ010000209.1:0-1933 GCA_040755235.1 Candidatus Omnitrophota bacterium | reverse complement strand
CCGGCGTGCGTTACTGTCCCTCTATCGAAGATAAGGTAGTAAAATTCAAAGAGCGTACGCGCCACCAGATATTTTTAGAGCCCGAAGGCCTTACAACTAATGAATATTATCCTAATGGCCTTTCTACGAGTTTGCCTTTGGATGTTCAAGAAAATCTGATACATTCTATTGAGGGGTTAGAGAATGCTTTAATTACTAAGCCTGGTTATGGTATTGAGCATGATGTAATTGATCCAACGCAATTGTACCCGACGCTAGAGAGTAAATTAATTAAAAGTTTATTTTTTGCTGGGCAAATTAACGGCACAACTGGTTATGAAGAAGCTGCGGCCCAAGGCTTAGTTGCAGGAATTAATGCTGTGTTAAAGCTAAAAGAAAAAGAACCTTTTATTCTACCCCGAAGCACAAGCTACATTGGCGTTTTAATTGACGATTTAACTACCAAAGGCACAAACGAACCGTATCGCATGTTTACTTCGCGCGTAGAGTATCGTTTAATTTTACGCGAAGATAACGCGGATTTACGTTTAACAAGGCTTGGCTATGAATTAGGTTTAATTCCAAAAGATAGATATCAAGATTTATTAAAAAAAGAAAAAAATATAGAAGAAGAATTAAATCGTATCAGAAACACTAAAATTATGCCGTCACCTCAAATAAATAAAATATTAACTAGCTTTAATACCGTCTCCATTAGAAAGCCCACCACTTTAGAAGAGCTTCTTAAGAGACATGAGATAAACTATGAAGTTATCAAGAATTTTAATCACTGTAGTTTAAGTTTATCAAAAGAAGAAATTGAACAGGTTGAAATCGAAGCAAAATATTCAAGTTTTATTCAGAGGCAATTTAATGAGGTAGATAAATTTAAGCATTTAGAAAAAATAAAAATACCGCAAAATTTAGATTATCAAAAAATTCCGGGCATATCCAGAGAGATAAAAGAAAAATTAAATAAATTTAAGCCCATTTCCTTAGGCCAGGCTAGTCGTATTTCTGGAATAACTCCTGCAAGCATTTCGCTTTTAATGGTTTGGTTAAGGAAGAAAGAGATAGATGCTAAAATATAAAAATATTATTATTTTTTTTAGTCTTTGTCTTTTGGCTTCCTGTATTTCGCCTGCTGGACGCAAGGAAGAATTGACTAATGATTTCCAAACCTTAATGCCTAGCTTTCGAGAACTAAGCATACATAGGCCAATAAAGGCAAATGCTATTTTTGATGGAGGAGGTATCAAGGCAATTGCCTCAGTTGGTGCTTTAAAGGCGGCAGAAGATAATGGTTTTCAATTTGTCAGAGTTGCGGGGACTTCATCCGGATCACTGGTTGCTGCGCTTTATGCAGCCGGTTACACAAGCGAAGAATTATTACATATTTTAGCTACCACTGATTTCATGCAATTTTTAAGATACAAAAAGCCAACACCGCTGTATCTTTTTTTGCATCTTAGTGAGTTGAAAAAAGATCTGGGTTATTACAGTACCGATCTCTTATATGAATGGGTAAAGGAACTCTTGGAGGCAAAAAACGTAAGATACTTTAAAGATTTAAAAATACCTTTAAGAGTAGTTGTGGCAGATGTTTTAAATAGAAGGCGTGTAGTTTTTTCTACAGAAAATAATCCTGATATGCTTGTGGCAGATGCGCTGCGTTATTCGATGAGCATACCTATATTTTTTATACCGGTTAATTTTAATTTAGAAGATACACACCAACAAATTCTTTTAGATGGAGCAATTATTGAAAGTTATCCGGTGGATATATTTTCAGACGAGCTGAATAAATCAATTCCTGCTTTTGGTTTTAGGCTTTTTGACTCTGAAGAAGAAAAATGCACTCATCAGGTAAAAGATATTTCAGATTATATCGGTCAAATCATTAAAACCGCAACTGCTTATCATGAGAAGAAAGAAGTAGCAGAAATAAAATCGG
>JBFMBJ010000208.1:0-1939 GCA_040755235.1 Candidatus Omnitrophota bacterium | reverse complement strand
AAAAAACATCTAGTAAAAATTTTAAAAAGCCTAGATACTCTTAATAAATACGCAAAAAAAGAAGATGTAAAACTAGGAATAGAAACGCGTTTCTATTTTCGCGAAATACCGAATTTTCAAGAAATTGGTATTATTTTAGATAAATTTAGAAATTCAAATATATTTTATTGGCATGATGTAGGACACGCCCAGGTTATGGATAATCTAGGCTTTGCCAAACATAAAGATTTCTTAGATTGTTATGGCAATAGAATGCTAGGAATACATATTCATGACCTCGTGGGTTGTGATGATCACCATGCGCCTTTTACTGGAAATTTTAATTTTAAAATTTTAAAACCGTATCTTAGAAAAAACACCCTAAAGGTTATCGAAGCACATCATCCAGCAACAGGAGAAGAACTAAAAAAATCAAGGGTATCTTTAGAAAAAATTTATCAATGATAAATTTAGTAAGAAAACCAGCGGTTTCTGGGAAATTTTATTCTAACGATCCTTTAGAATTAAGAAAACAACTTGGTTCTTTTATTAATAAAAATAAATTAGAAAATAAAATCAATGCCATTGGATGCTTAGTACCCCATGCTGGTTATATTTATTCTGGCGAAGTTGCAGCGAGCGTATTTTCAAAAATCGACTTAAAAGAAAATTTTATTATTCTTGGGCCAAACCATACTGGATATGGACAGTTGCTAAGCATAATGACCGAAGGCTGCTGGGAGACCCCCTTAGGAAAAGTCCAGGTTAATTCAGATTTAGCAAAAGAATTTTTAAAAAATTCGGTTAATTTAAAAGAAGATTTTCTAGCGCACAAATACGAACATTCTTTAGAGGTCCAACTTCCATTTTTGCAATATTTTAAAGATAATTTTAAAATTATACCAATTGTCGTTGGAATACAAGATTTTAGTATTTATAAAAAATTGGGTAAGGAAATCGCTAAAGTATTAAAAGACCTAAATCTTATTAAGGATACAATTATTGTTGCCAGTTCCGATATGACTCATTACGAATCTGATGAAATAGCTAGATCTAAAGATGAAGTCGCTATTGATGCTGTGTTAAAATTAGATGAAGACCTTTTATATCGTAAAATTAGAGAACTAGATATTACCATGTGCGGTTATGCGCCAGCAATTGTAATGTTATCAGCCGTAAAAGAATTAGGGGCTAAAAAAGCGGAATTAATAAAATATGAAACTTCTGGCAAGACCTCTGGTGATTATAATGCAGTCGTGGGATACGCCGGAATAATAATTAACTAAACTTATGGAAGAAGAGAATAAAAAAATAGACGAAAGTTGGAAAGAATCTATTAATAAAGAGAAGCTTGACCCTTTAAAAAAGGATAATCCAATAGAGCCAAAAGTAGATTTTATCTTTTTTATTTCTACATTAGGAATTCAAGCCTCAATTGCCCTTGGGCAAATTGCAAACCCTGTAACTAATACAACAGAAAGAGATTTAAAACAGGCAAAATTCCTCATTGATACTTTAGATGTAATCAAAGAAAAAACATTGGGTAATTTAAATATGGAAGAAAATAATCTACTAGAGAATATGCTTTATGAATTGAAAATGGTTTATTTGGCCAAAAATAAGGAAGGAGATAAAAGTAATGATTAATCCAGAATTGCTTAAAATTATGGCTTGTCCAGCCTGTAAGCAAGAGGTCGAATTAATAAAAATTAATAACGAAGAAAAAATTCGCTGTAAAGGTTGTAATCGTAAATATCCGATACGTAATGATATCCCAATCATGCTTATCGAAGAAGCTGTAATTTAAAACTTAAAAACTATCTTATGAAAAAAATATTGATTATCCATGGTCCAAATCTTGATAAACTAGGCCAGCGCCAGCCTCATATTTATGGAAAAACTACCTTAGGAAAAATAAATGACGAATTAAAAAAGATAGCGCGCACTAAAAAAATACAAT
>JBFMBJ010000207.1:0-1942 GCA_040755235.1 Candidatus Omnitrophota bacterium | reverse complement strand
TTACAGCGTAAGATTGGGGAAAAATCAAATTCTGTTTTAGAAGGACGGGATATTGGAACGGTTGTTTTTCCAAATGCAAAATATAAATTTTATTTAGACGCCCATATTGATGAGCGTGTTAAACGCCGCCATAAAGAACTAATTGAACAGAAAAAAAACGTAGATAAGGAATTGGTTGCCCGCGATTTAACAAATCGCGATACTATTGATTCTACGCGTGAAGTCGCCCCTCTTAAAAAAGCGGATGATGCAATTTATGTTGATACTACAAATTTAAATATCGAACAAGTGGTAGAAAAAGTTTTTTCATATATAAAAATCTAAAATGCAAAAAGAATTAATCAGAAATTTTTGTATCATTGCCCATATCGACCATGGTAAATCTACCTTAGCGGATAGAATTTTGGAATATACGGGCGCTATTGATAAACGCAATTTTAAAAATCAAATTCTTGATGATATGGAATTAGAACGCGAGAGAGGAATTACTATTAAAGCCTCAAGTGTGCGTTTAAACTATAAAGCACGCGATAGCAAAAATTATATTTTAAACTTAATTGATACGCCAGGCCATGTGGATTTTACTTATGAAGTTTCTAAATCTCTGGCTGCTTGTGAGGGCGCACTTTTAATTGTTGATGCCAGCCAAGGTATTGAAGCGCAGACCGTAGCAAATTTTTATTTAGCTAAAGAACATAATTTAACAATAATACCAGTTATTAATAAAATAGACCTACCTAGTATTGATTTGGAGCGTGTAAAAAAACAAATAGAGGATGTTTTACGTTTTAAAGAAGAAGAAATAATTCTTGTTTCAGCTAAAGAAGGCACGAATATTGACCAAGTTTTAGAAAAAATAGTAGAAATAGTGCCTGTGCCAAAAGGCGACGATAATTTACCGCTTCAGGCATTAATTTTTGATTCTAAATTCGATGTTTACAAAGGAGTAATAGTCTATATTCGTGTAATAAATGGTAAAATTTCCAAACACACTAAAATAAAAATGATGCAAAGAGGTGATGAGTTTAATCTTGAGGAGATAGGTGTTTTTGCTAATTTAAAAATGACTAAACAAGATACGCTTCATGCTGGAGAAGTAGGTTATTTTACAGCAAATATTCGCGACCCAAAAGAAATTGTTATTGGTGATACAGTGACTGATATAAAAAATCCTGCATTAACTGCCTTGCCGGGTTATAAAAAAGTTAAGCCGCTAGTTTTTTGTGGAATTTATCCAGTAAATGCAGCTGATTTTTCTGATTTGCGTGAGGCAATGGATAAACTAAGGCTTTCTGATTCGGCTTTTGTATTTGAGCCAGAGACATCACAGTCATTTGGCCATGGTTTTCGTTGCGGTTTCTTGGGGCTTTTGCATATGGAAATAGTTCAGGAGCGGCTAGAACGTGAATATAACCTAAATTTAATTTTGACTGTTCCAAACGTAGTTTATCGCATCACAACTCGTAAAAATGAAGTTATTGAAGTAGATAATCCTGCAAAGCTTCCTCCGGTACAAGATATCATTGATACGCAAGAGCCATTTGTTTCGGTTTTTATTATTATGCCCACAGAATCAATTGATGTTGTTTGCGAATTAATCAAAGCTCGAAGAGGAATTTTACAATCGACAGATTATTTGGGAGAAGACAGGGTAAAAATTATCTTTGAAATCCCGCTTTCAGAAATTATTGTTGATTTTTATGACCGGATAAAATCATTAACTCGGGGGTATGGTTCTTTAGATTATGAATTCACTGGATATCGCCAAACAAAAGTAGTAAAATTAGATATTCTTTTAAATGGGGTTATTTGTGATGCTTTTTCATGCTTAATTCATAAAGATAAAGCGCAGATAAAAGCACGCCGCTTAGTAGAGAAATTAAAAGATTTGATTCCCAGGCAGCTTTTTGAGGTATCAATTCAGGTGGCAATCGGAACGCAA
>JBFMBJ010000206.1:0-1946 GCA_040755235.1 Candidatus Omnitrophota bacterium | reverse complement strand
GTTTGTGAGTACAACAAGAATCCTTTTTTGCTGACTCTTTATCCACACCAGTCATTATATTAATTATTTTTTTAAGTTTCAAATCAATCATAATTACAACATACATTACGATTAATATCAAAGTAAGGTGTGCTGAAAGCAAAAATGACAATATTAAATTATTTTTATCCAATGTATTTCCTCCAACAAGAATAATTGTTATTTTATAAAATTATGTACTCATTTACAATCATCAATTCTTTTTTACTGTTTGCTCAGATATAGTAAACTGCATTTGAGATTGATTATATAACCCCTTCAATTCATCCATGTTGTCTGGATTCTCATCTTTGTAAAAAATAAACGCCAACCACCCTAAAATAATAGTAAAAAAGTTTATTGAAAAAAAGAATAAGAGAGAAAAACTCACAGCAGATTCAGAATCAATATCAATAAAACCAAACATAGCAATTAAAACAAGTTCTCGAGTTCCAATATTAGAAATTGAGACAGGTAAAACTGATAAAATACTAAAAAGAACCACACAAAAGCTTAGATAAAAGAAATTAATGTCAAGATTTAAAGAATACGCCAGCCAATAGCATTGCAAGAAGAAAATTAAATAAACACAAAGGGTTATTAATACAGAAATTAAGGTTCTTAAAACTAAAAAGCTTTTGATACCCTGAAAAAAACTTTTTATCCACAATAACAATTTGTCCCGCCAGTTTTTATAATTGGGTAAGAAGCCCAGTAAGAATCTCATCAGGTCAGGAAAAGCCACAAAAACAGGAATAACAATAACCATAAGAACAAAAAACCATTTAACAGCAAAAGAGAACTGTCCTTCCCAAACATCTGACATAACAAAGCCCAACAAACCAAATATCAAAAGTAAATACATATCAAGTAGCTTATCAAATATAACCGTTGAAGTTGCCAGAGCAGAATCCATCTTGACATATTTTAAAAGATAATGAATCCGTAGCAATTCTCCCACTCTTGCAGGAGTGAGATTTCCAAAATATAAACTTCTCAAATAAGCCCAAAAAGCTTTTGCACATGGAAATTTAAATCCCTGTATTTTAACTACTCCCGACCATCTCAGAGAACGAAAAAAAATTACCAAGATATTCATTAAAAGAACCGGAAATAAAATGAGATGATTTGCCTTTATTAAGACTTCCCAAACTTTTTCTAAATCAATATTTAGAATTATAATAATAAACAATAAAATTCCAATTAATCGAAAATATTTTTTCATTGCAATGCTGATATAATTAATTTTGAAAACATGGACTCTAGTTTACCCAACAAATAAAATTGATGCAAAAATGGGAGAATAAATGAATCAAAGTATTGATGAAATAGTTGAAAAATTCAAAAGTCACTTAATAGCTAAAAATAAGGCCGAAGCGTTTTTCAAAGAAACCATTGAACCAAAGGTTGAAAAGGTTTTCCAAGAAAAATTTGTTAAAGCCTTTGAAACTATTGCTGAAGCTATAAACACCAAGGTAGGAAGCGACGTAATACATTGTTATCATGAAAATAAAGATAAATTCGTCATCGAGGGTTTATATCACAAAATATTTTTTCAAAAATCTCAGATAGAGATTATCGTAGCCGGAACCGTTCAGGTAAATATAATACCTATTTATGCCTGGAAGGGTATCACCAAGCACATGGGACCAATTTCTTTTATTCTGGATATAGAAAATAATACTGTAACCTGGGATATATCCTTTGATTCCATAGAAATGTATGCCACAAACCTTTTTAGTGGATTTGTAGAAGATAAAGATTTTAGTCTTTAGCTCTAAATACAAGTTAATTTTGACTACTCAAGAGATTGTTTCATTGAATTAGCTTTAATAGTATAATAATTAAAAGATAAATAGTACAGTTATGGGAATAGACAGGACAAATGATTTATAATACTCAAACGAAATCAATGTTAATAGGATCAA
>JBFMBJ010000205.1:0-1955 GCA_040755235.1 Candidatus Omnitrophota bacterium | reverse complement strand
AACTCAATTGCTTAAAATCTTGTAATATTTGATAAAAATTACTAAAAATAAAAGCTCTTTCGATTTATACTTTGCGTAGAAAAATTTCCCCTATAAAAAAGAGAGTGCAAACATGAATAGTGTAAATTTAAACAAGGTTCAGCCTTTTGCAGCGAACTTGAGAATTACTGAAACGACCCCGCAACCTACTTTTGCAGCTAAACAAAATACTCAAAAATTATCTGATTATTCTGTCTATCACGTTATTGCTAATTATGCACCGACTATATCTTTTACTGGTATACATCACGATTCCGTTTTAGGTATTGAAACCAGAGTTGTTGGAATAAGTCAGTATCAAGATAATGCTACACGCCTTAAATTCAGATTTATTAACAGAAATGCCAGAGGTGAAAAACAAAAAGTTCACTTAAGATTAGAAAGAGAAAAAGATAACAAAAAAGATCCTAAAGCCGTGGCTATTTATCACGATTATGATGGTAAAGCTATGAAGCTGGGTTATTTATCCTCTCCAATTGCTGATAAAGTGGCTCCGCTTATGGATAAAGGTTTTCTCTTTGATGCCCACGTTTTAAACGTTGCTGGTGGCAAAAATTCCGAAGTTCCTAACGTTGGTGTTAGAATTCGCCTTGAATATCTTTCTACCCCGGATCGCAGTCCGAATAAAAGAAAAGTTGATAAAGTCAAAAAAGCTTTTCAGCAATTAATGGCTAAAGATCAGGCTTTATCTTATAGAGAAGAAAAAATCTATACTTCTAAAACCTTAAAAAGAGCTACTAAATTAAAAGTTGATGATGAGCGTAATGAAGCTACAGCCTATTCTAAAGGCTGGGAGCAAGTACATACTGAAATTTCTGATACTCCAAAAATCAAAAATGCTCGCGTGCATCCTCAGGATAAGAAGTTTACGGATCATGTGGCAAATGCTGTTAAATTTGTTCACGCTAAATTTCAACCGAAACCTCAACCAAAGCCACAACCAAATCAACCTGGTGAACAGTTATTGCTCTTCCCTGAAGATAAATAACTTTTCTTTTACAACATAATAAGTTTTAAAGCGTCTAATTTATTCGCTTTCAGGGAAATTTTTCACGCTAAAAAGCCATGCTTTTCTTCTTGCATAGCTTAAAAGCACTCTTCTGTCATTAACCTACAAGCCGACCTGGTTTCTTAAAGCCTGATTTACTACTTCAAGCTTACTATTAACGTACTGCCACTGCAGTTTCTTCTTCTTCATGGCTTCCTGTTAAGACTCTATTTAATTTTTATAAATGGGCACCTTCAACAAATTTTCACCTGCTGAAAGTGCATCTCCAATAGTTTGAGGTATGGATATGAACCTACTAGCATTCATAGTAGGTATATATATTATACCCGCAAACTTCAGAAACCAAACCCTATTTATCTCTTTATTACATAAAATTAATGAATTTTATTACTATTTCGCGTATTCGGACATACTCTTCATCGCTTTTGAAAATCATAAATATACTTTAGTCTTTTAATTTTGGTTATTCCAATATACTTTGCAACGATTCGTATAATCCAAAAGAAATTGTTATATTGTATTTCAATACAACATTTTTGCTTTTGCACCAAATTACGCATGCAAACTGCCTTACTAAAATTCTACAAACTTAAAATTCCATACTACAACTGCTTTTAAAGCTATATTTTTAAACCTTGTTCCAGCTTATTTTAGCTTTTAAACTTAATTTAAATTTTCCTTCAGGTATTTTCTTATGATACTTAAAAGTTCTTTAGGCCTGTAAGGTTTTGATAGATAATCATCGCACCCGATAGATATAACTTTTTCTTTATCGCCCTTCATGGCATGCGCCGTTATTGCTACTATTGGTACTTTAGCATAGCTTTTTAATTTTCTTAATTCTTTAACCAGATCCCAGCCGCTTACTTTTGGTATTGATAAATCCATTAATATCAGATCTGCTTTG
>JBFMBJ010000204.1:0-1966 GCA_040755235.1 Candidatus Omnitrophota bacterium | reverse complement strand
GCAGAACGTACAAGGCTTCTTCTGTTTTCTATTGCCCTTAAAATCGAAGACTGCATATGTTGATACGGGGCTGTTGTTTTTTTAAACCATGCATCATTAGTAATATTTATTAAAAATTCTGCGCCATTTTGTACAAAACTCCTGGCTAAATCAGAAAATGTATCTTCAAAACAAATTAAAACAGAAAATTGAACTTTATCTTTATCAATAGGAATGGTAAATATTTTATATTCCTTACCTTTGGTAAAATCGCCAATAAATACAATTGTTTCCAAAAATCCGAAGATCTTCCTTAAAGGGATATATTCTCCAAAAGGGACAAGCCTTATTTTGTTATAAATTTGACTAGGCTTACCAGGAGAAAGTAAAATAGCACTATTAAAAAAATACTCCTCTTCATTTTTTTCTATCCGCGCACTCCCTAATAATAAATTTATTTTTGCCTGCCTAATATAATCTAGAACTTTTTCCTGTAATAATAAATCTATATCCCAGTAACCCGGAAAACTTGCCTCTGGCCAAATTATTAAATTGGGTTTATTTTTAAGTGAATCTTGAGCCAAAGAAAAGGTTTTTGATAAAATAAAATTTTCGTTGCCATTACGCTTTAATTCTTGAGCAATATCAGGCTGGATAATAGAAATTCTTATTGTTTTCTTGGAAACGGGTTCCTTTAATTTAAAAAATCCATAGCTGTATATTAAGATAATAAGTATGAATAAATAAATAATATTTTTTTTCTGCTTCTTTATAATTTGCCAGATAAAAATATTGATTAAAATCAAAATAAAAGAAACTAGGTAACTACCTCCTATATCTGCTATTTGGATAAAAGCTAAATTAGAAGTTTGGCTATGGGATAGGCTTGCCCAACTAAAACTAATATTACCCATATGACTTCTTAAATATTCTAGAATAATCCAACTACAAGCCAAGCCGAGGGTTAATAAATTAGGCCTATTTTGTAGAATTTTAAAGAATATTCCAAATACCCCAAAGTAAATAGCTAAATATATAGTTAATAAAATATATCCTAAGAGAGTAACATGAATTATCCAATGGAGGATATTTATAAAAAATATGAACCCGGTAAAAAATCCTAAGAAAAAACTTTTTAAGAATGTCTTATTATTAAGTGCAAGGAATAAGGGCAAAAAAGAAAACCAAGCTAAAATCCATAAATTAAATGGTGGAAAAGAAAAAATTAATAAAATCGCAGAAATTAAGCAAGGAATAAAATCTTTGATTTTTATAAATTTTAATGATTTCATTTTCCGCAGCACTTTTTATATTTTTTACCTGAACCACAAGGACAGGGATCATTACGTCCAACTTTTTGCTGAAGGCTAATTTGTGCCGAGGATTTAGTGGATACAGCTGGCTTTTCTTCTAACTCTTCTTTTTTCTCTTGGAAGGTAGTTTTTTCCTCATGGATAAATTGCTGAGGAATATTAAATACTGATTTTATCTTTTCTTTTGCTAGGGGTTCTAGTTTAAACAACAGCTCTATTGTATCTTCTTTAATAGATTCGATCATAAGAGAAAACATATTAAAGGCTTCCTGCTGATATTCAATTAATGGATCGCGCTGGCCATAAGCACGCAAGCCAATCCCTTCTTTTAGATTATCCATTGCATATAAATGGTCTTTCCATTTGGTATCTATTATCTGAAGCATCACTATATGTTCCAGGCCTCTTAATTGCTCTACCCCAATATTTTTTTCTTTCTCCTGATAGGCATTAATTATATATTCTTGTAAAAATTCTTTTATTTGTTCAATATTTTTATTCTCTAGTGCATTTTCTTTAATTTCAATTCTAAAATCAAGCCTTAACCAATTAATCAACCCTTCAATATCCCACTGTTCTAGATTTAAATCTTTGGGTAAATATTTATCTATATTAGTATTAACGATATCTTCGATCATTTGATAAATTTCATCTTTTAAATCTGGCTTTTCTAA
>JBFMBJ010000203.1:0-1983 GCA_040755235.1 Candidatus Omnitrophota bacterium | reverse complement strand
GGCAAAAGTAAGTCGCAACTTTCCAAAATTATTTCTTTTAGGTTTATCTGTTTCGGATTGAATTCAAGTCTGCCCGACTGCGATTGTGACCACATTAAAAGGTTTTCCAGGAGCTGGTAATTTTGTTTTGCTGCTTTACCTATATCACTAATAAAAGAGAGTATCTCTTCGTCGGATAGTTCATGAAAATCCTCTTTTAAGATTTCCGTATAACCGAATATTGCATTGAAAGGTGTTTTAAGATCGTGGGCAATCAAACGGAAAAAAGTATCTTTTACCGCGTTTAATTCCTGAAGTTTTTCGTTAGCAACTTTTTTAGAATGATACCTATTGTAAGTAATAACCGCAATAGCCATAATCAGCATTACAATTACTATCAAATAATTTCTTTGCTTTTCTTTTAACTCGAGGTCTTTTTCCAAAACGGATTTTTCTTTCTCGGCTTTTTCGGCTTTGTAAATCGATTCCATCGACCTTACTAAAGCAATATTTTCTTGATTCAAAAGTGAATCCTTAAGCGTGATATATTTATTATTATACTTCAAAGCCCCTAAGTAATCTTTTCTTATTTCATAATATTGGGACCAAAAACGATACGACTGTAATTGAACGTAAGTTGCTTGCACAGCGCTTGTTAATTTTTGTGACCCTTTTAGATTATATTCTGCCTTATTAAAGTCGCCAAGCTTGGCATAAATCAGCGCCAGGTTGTTATGATTAATTATCTGACCTTCTTTATACTCTATTTTGTACGAAAGGTCTAATGCTTGCATTCTATATTTTAAAGCATCGTTCAATTTGTTTTGAGAATAAAAAACTCCGCCTATACCGCCCCAAACAGCAGCAATACCTTTTTTATCATCAATCTCTTTGTAACCATTCTCTGCTTCTAAGTAATATTTCAGCGCGAGGTTATATTCGCGCATATCAAAATAGACTTCTGCTATCAGGTTGTTTGTTAAAGCTTTGCCGCTGTTATCATTGATTTCATTTCTAATTCTTAAAGTATAATTCAAATATTCGAGAGCTTTTACATAATCGCTTTGATTTTTATAAACGAGACCAATATTGATTGAGCAAAATGCCATTCCTTCTTTATGATTTAAGCTTTCGAAAATATTCAACGCACGAAGAACATATTCTAATGATAAAGGATTATTCCCGATTAATCTGTATATACCTCCTATATTATTAAATGAAAAAGCTGTCTGAAGGCTATCCTTTACTGCCTCTGCATTACGCAGAGCGTCTTTATAATTTGCAATAGCCTTATCATAGTCGCCTAAGTTTCTGTAAATAACACCAATAAGATTGAGCGATTTGGCTTGTAAACTTTTATTGTCTATCGATTGAGCGATGCGAAGTGCTTCTTGTCCGCTTTTTAATGCCGCGCTGGGATTTTTACCGCGGTTGATCCAGGCATAGTCATTTAATATTCTAATTTTAGTCGTATCGGGATCTTTAGAAATGCTTTTTATTATGCTATCCAGGTTTGGTTGAGCATAAACTAATAAACAATCTATAAGGACAAAAAAAATTACTTTCATTTAAAATAATCCAAATAAATCCATAGATAATTTACAATTCTTTAGCCCTCATATGAAACCATTAATCAAAAAAATCATGGCTTAAAAAAATAGGGATTTGCTATTTTGTCCTATTTTTGCGGAGTCATTCCCATTGCAGCCCATTCTTCTTTCGATGGTCCGTAAACACCCGGCACTTTCAAACCGGCTTGTCTCATAAGAACAGTCATCTGTGCGCGGTGATGAGTTTGGTGAATAACTAATACTCCAAGAAGTTTTCCTTTAGCCCAATTTTCACCCCAAAGGTTTAATTCTTCCGCGAGTGTATTATCAGTCCAATTATTCTTGATGTGCTGGTATAACGTATCAGAATATTTTTGATAAGTTGAAATAATATCGGCAAACTTTTCAGGTTCGGGCGCTTGTTCATCAAAATGTCCAAAATCCAAACCGGTTT
>JBFMBJ010000202.1:0-2000 GCA_040755235.1 Candidatus Omnitrophota bacterium | reverse complement strand
TCGGCACTAACGCTGATAAATACTGATATAGCTGATATATGCCGATATATGCCGATAATTTTTACATCGGCATAAATCAGCCGCAATCCGCATAAATCAGCGAATCATGCTGAACGATAGTGAGGCACGATTGTGTCGGTTTACGACACAGTGTTGCCACATTCGGAAATCTCCGGATCACAGGTTGCTAAGCACCTCCCCGAAGCTTATCGCAGCCACGCCACGTCCTTCATCGCCGTTTGATGTCAAGGCATCCACCATACGTCCTTAAAATTTTTTTGTCTCTAACCCTGTCTCGCCTTCGGCGAGACCGCTGACGCTCGCTGACTTTACGCAGAATCACGCAGAAAAATTTTGTATAATTTCTGCGTATTTCTGCGTGCCTTTCTGCGTAATTCCGCGGTCTTGTCGAAGACAAGACAGAGGGTTCGAGGACTCGAATAATTGTGCCAAATTTGTCTAAATTTTTAAGTCCGTAGGACGCAAAAAATTTAACAACAAATTTGAGCATCCCCCACCATTTCCAGCAACGATAGAGGTATTTCAGGATTAACAGAGGCGAAGCTGATTTACGTCTCTTATTAAATGCTATTACCTAATCTCTGCCAGAAATGGTGGGGGGATAAAAGTTTTGTCTAAAATTTTTCGCTTTTGGCTTAAAATTTGAGACAAATTCTTTATTTATCAAAAAACTGTCGTTTCAGAAAATAAAAAATCCGCTAAATCGCGGATTGAAACTCGCGAACGCAAAAATTCGCCAATCTCATCCGCTGGGAATTTTTATAAACATCTTCATATCTGTATTGTAAGTATAGGAGTTGTATAAATCTTGTCAAGCCCCTCCTCGCTACGCGAGCCACCGCTAATTTATGCTGATTTTGGCTGATTTACGCTGACATTAAGTATTTTTTAAACCATTTAACAGAAGTAAAAATAATCATATCCATTTTCTCCTCTAACTTATGCCCTACGTCTTCAATAATTTCAAGTTTTGAATCTTTAGATAAGAATTGCATTGCTTCTTGAGAATCCTTAAGAGGAATCGTATCATCTTTTGTGCCGTGAAAAATAAGTATAGGACATTTAATTTTAGACAATATTTCTTGTTGATTTACCAACTGTCTTTCAATTAAATATTCTTTAGGAATTTTAAAATCTTTGCCTTCTTTTTTATAAATTATAAAACCTTCTCTGTTTAGTTTTTGTCCTAATTCTGCGTCTTGAATAATTGAAAGACTTTTTGCTTTTGTAACTGGAGCCCATAAAACAATCGCCTTAATTTTATCATCATAAGCTAAAATTGATGTAAGAGCGCCTAAACTTTCGCCTAATAATCCTATATTTATATGTCCTTGTTTTCTTAAATAATTAATCGCTGATTTTAAATCATCAACCTGCTCCTGTACGGTAATCTCCTTGTCTTGGCTTTCTCCGCAACCTCCGAAATCAAATCTTAACGCCGCAATTCCGCTTTTGCTTAATTCCTCTGCCAATTTAATAAGCCGAGGCCTTTCTTTTTTCGCCGTAAACCCATGCGAAATAACAACTGCTAATTTTGTTTTATTTTCCAGCTTATGCAAAATACCAACTAACTTCAACCCTTTTGAATTTTGGAAATTGATTTTCTTCTCCATGTCCTAAATGAAATGAACTACCTCGCAGCTTACTGCGGAATTACTGTGGAATATCAAACTTTAATAATTTTAAAAATCCGGCCGCTATGCTATAGCATAGCGGCAAAACCTCTCTGAAGCAACCTCGGGAAAAATCTATTTTATTATTCTACCTAATTATATGTCAGCTAACGATAGGTTGTAATGACCTTTGGAACTTGTCTTTTAGAAATCCGGCTGGCGTTTGATAATTCAATTTTCTGAGCCGAACTTCAAAATTGTAATGATTTACGTATCTGACGAGTTTTTTCTCCATATCTTCTTTGTTTTCAAAGATATATCTTCTTAACACATCCTTTTTGATTCTTCCGTGAAATCTCTCAATCA
>JBFMBJ010000201.1:0-2001 GCA_040755235.1 Candidatus Omnitrophota bacterium | reverse complement strand
CTTGTTTTTTTTGAATTATTTCTATTTTTTCCATCTCAAGCCATTGAAAAGGCGTATGGGCTTTAGGTATTAATGTAGATATACTCAAATGCACTTCGCCGAGTCTATTATCTATTTCTTTTTTTATTTCTGAAATTTTCTTTGCCAAAGATACAATCCCATCTAGATCTTCGTAAGTCTCCGAAGGCAGGCCAATCATAAAATATAGTTTTATATGACGGTAACCTGCAATATAGCTTGCCCTAACTGCGTCAAAAAGACTTTGCATATCTAGACTTTTATTGATAACTTGGCGCAAGCGCTCTGTCCCTGCTTCAGGAGCAAAGGTAAGGCCTGTTTTTTTAATTTTAGTTAATAATATGGGTAATTGTTTAGTTAAATCCTTTGCCTTTAAAGAAGGTAAGGCAATAGAGATTCCCTTTTCTTTAAAATTTTCTATTAATCCTTCTAGAATTTTAATAATCTGCGGATGTTCTCCACTAGAAAGGCCAAGTAAAGATATTTCTTCATAACCCGTTGCCTTATAATTTTTTTTACTTAAATCTAAAATTTTTTTTACATCCCTGATACGATATGGCCAATAAAATATTCTTGCCTGGCAAAAATTACACGCATTCGGACATCCACGCATAATTTCTAAACTAATACGATCATGTACAATAGAAACATGCGGCACAATCCAATTAATAGGAAAATAATTTTTGTTAAGATTTAAAATGAATGTTTTTTTGATGCGATGCGGAATATTTTGATAAAGAGGGTTAAAGTTTTTTATAGTATTGTCAAGATTATATTCTACGTTGTAAAACGATGGCACATAAACACCGGGTATTTTTGTTAATTCTTGTAAGAACTTTTCTTTTTTATATAATTTATTCTGTTTAAATTTTTTATATCGTTCAATTATTTTTAAAATTGTGTCTTCTGTTTCTCCAATAATAAAAAAATCAAAAAAAGTAGCTATGGGTTCAGGATTAAGAGTACAATTTCCACCCCCGATTATCAAGGGATAACTTTCATCTCTCTCTCGAGCATAAAGCGGAATTTTTGATAAATTTAAAATATTTAGGACATTGGTGTAACTTAATTCGTAAGTCAAAGAAAAACCTAAAAAATCAAAATCCTTTAGTGGCAATCTTGATTCCAAAGAAACTAAATCTAAATTTTTTTCTCTTAGTTTATTTTCTAAATCTATATCTGGACTAAAAACGCGTTCACAGGCAATATCTTTTTTACTATTTAATAGGCCATAAAGAATACGCAGACCCAGATAACTCATTCCTATTTCATAAAGATCGGGAAAGCAAAGCGCAAACTTGATCTTTATTTTTGATATATCTTTTTTAATAACATTCCATTCATTTCCTAAATAACGGCCAGGTTTTTTTATTTCTAAAAGCCATTCTTGCATAATAAAATCAATTTTAATCTGTGTAATCGGTTTTAAAAATCTGCGTAATCTGTGCCTAAAAGATTAAACGCGTCTTAGAAATATTAGCGATTATTCCTAAAGCAATGAAGCTCATAATCAAAGAAGATCCTCCATAACTAACCAAAGGAAGCGGTAAGCCTACCACAGGGCACAAACCTAAGGTCATAGAAATATTTACAAATAATTGAATCGTAAACATCGCACAAATACCTAAACCCAGCAATCTGCCAAATTTATCATTTGTACTCAAACTAATATTAAAAATTTTACGAATCATCAAATAATAAAGAACAAGCAAAAATAATGTTCCTAAAAATCCGTGTTCTTCTGCCCAAGTAGCAAAAATAAAATCTGTATGGCTCTCGGGTAAAAAATGTAATTGCCCCTGAGATCCACTTAGCCAACCTTTACCAAATAATATTCCTGAGCCAATTGCAATTTTTGATTGAATTATCGTATAGCCTGCCCCCAAGGGATCCATGTTAGGATTAATAAAAACTAAAAGTCTTTGTTTTTGGTAATCTTTTAAGAAATGCCACAATAGAGGGCTCGATAATAACCCTATAAAA
>JBFMBJ010000200.1:0-2001 GCA_040755235.1 Candidatus Omnitrophota bacterium | reverse complement strand
AACTTTAACCTCATTGGGAATTCTTCCAATAACTCCAAAGGTGAGCTTTATTTGGATTTAACCAGTACCTTGGGAACAAAAAATCTCTCTGGCATGGCTTTTAGCATTAAAACCTCTTTGCCTCAAGGATTATTTGGCGTCTTACCCAGTAATGGCATTCAACTCTTTTACAAAGGAAATTCTTCCACCTCGTAGGTGGAAAAAGGCTAAATAATAAATTATTCTTCTTTATTACACCATAAATTATAAATTTAAAAATTCATCTTGACATTACAACTATTTGGTTGTATACTTTTAATGAAAGGAAGATATAGTTTGTGTCAAAATTTAATTGTTATTATTATTTAACAGAATCAAACAAATCTCCGATAAAGGATTTTATCGATTCTTTGGATATTGCAACACAAAAGAAGTTTTTCTTTGTTAAAGAATTATTAGAAGAATTTGGGCATAAATTACCGTTACCCCATGCTAAATACATAGGAGAAAGTATCTTTGAATTAAGGATAAAAGCGAGAGAAGGAGCAATAAGAATTTTATATTTCTTTTTCCATCAAAATAAGATAATATTTACTAATGGTTTTATTAAAAAATCTAATAAAACTCCAAAAAATGAAATAGTTATTGCTCGTGAAAGAAGAAAGGTATTTTTAGAAAATCAAAAAGGAGATGATTAAAATGAGATTAGAAAAAGTGGATGAACATTTAAAAGAAAAACTAAAAAATCCATACTTTAAGGAATTGTACGAGCTTGAAGAACAAAAAATCAAAATTGTAAAACACATCATTGATTATCGTATAAAAAATAAGCTTAACCAAAAACAATTGGCTAAAAAAATAGGTGTTACCCAGCAACATATCTCTAAAATAGAAAATGGTGATTTTAGTAATATTGCTACACTCGAAAAAGTTTTACTTAGTATTGGTTACACTGTGAAAATGCAAGCCATACCAATTAGTCAAAAAATAAAGAATCGCATTGAAAAATTTATGCATTCTAAATCTAAAACAAAATTACAGTTTGCTTAAGGATTAATGTAATAAATCAATAAACCTCTTTATGCCTAAAAACCTCTTTTTTAGGATAATTTGCCTATTCATAATCTTTTCCTACCTCTTCGTCATTTACTCCCCAGAGATTAGTTATGCTTTTAGTCATCAAGCCCCAGCATCGCCAGTTTATCCAGTTACTCAAAATCAAATTCCCAAAAGCTTTCCAAAACTAACGCAAACCTGGAGTGATTCTCAGGCAATTACTAATGTTCTACCCAGTGCTAATCAAATCAACTTTAACTTTAACCTCATCGGGAATTCTTCCAGCAACTCCAAAGGTGAGCTCTATTTAGATTTAACCAGTACCTTGGGAACAAAGAATCTCTCTGACATGGCTTTTAGCATTAAAACCTCTTTACCTCAAGGATTATTCAATGCCTCACCTAGTAACGGTGTTCAACTCTTTTACAAAGATACCTCTTGGAGATGTTCTTATTCAAACTGGAATAACCTAAATTCTTATCAAAACCCCAAGGAAATCACCTTTAACCCTAATCAATCTCCTGCTTATCAAGACCCTGGTTTTGATATCACCCAAGTAAAAATCCTTGGCTTTAAACTTGCCACTGGCACTGGTTCTAACTTTACTCTCTCTGGACAAGGACAAATCCTGGAAGCTAAAATCTATCCCCAAAACTTACTTGACCAAGTCAACCAAAAACAATCCCAACTCCAGCAAACCCAAACTACCTTTAATAATCTCTTTCAACAATACCAATCCCAGCGTGAACAGATACTTAGCCAATTCCAGAGTATTAGTGCACCAGGCACAAGCGCACAAGGAAAAACAAATTATCTTTTTACCGGCAAGGAACTCGATGCGGAAACCGGACTCTATTTTTATGGGGCCAGGTATTATGATGCGCAACTAGGAAGGTGGATTTCCGCAGACCCAACAATACAACATCCCTATGACCCCCAGGACCTCAACCGCTACACCTACACGAG
>JBFMBJ010000199.1:0-2010 GCA_040755235.1 Candidatus Omnitrophota bacterium | reverse complement strand
TTATTATAGCTTTTCCTATTTAAATATGTCAATATATATTTAATTAAATAGAAATTTATCAATTATTTTAAAAATAAGATTACTTACCTTCCTTTGACAAAAACAAACGGGCATTTTCTTGGGTCTTAACCTTCCAACAATAATATCTGCTAATTTTTTGAGACTAAGAAAATGGACCGGAACTAACACGTTCCATCCAGCCAGGAAAGTCTGTGGCCATTCCGTCTGATTACGTAAAGTAACACAAGGAGTTTTTAAAAAATACGCTTCACGTTGAACCCCACCTGAATCTGTTATTACTGAACGCGCGTTCTTGATTAACGATAAACTTTTCAAATACGATTGTGGCTCTAAACAAATTACCCCAGACAACAATTTTTGTAAACCAAATTGCCTAATCTTCTTTTTTGTGCGCGGATGGATAGGAAAAACTATAGGATAAGGGACTTTACTAATTACTTTAAGAACTGCACTTAAATACTTTTTATTTTCTACTAATTCCGCACGGTGAATGGTCACCAAACAATATTCCCCCCGCCTTAAAGAATACTCTTTAGCTAATGTTCTAAAAGTACTCTTAAGTTGCGGTTTAAACTTAACAACCAGCTCATATAAAACGTCACCAACAAGATATACATTTTTATTAATCCCTTCTTTTCTTAAATTTGAAATCGCCTCCTTAACCGGTAAAAATAATAAATCTGCAAGCTTATCGACAATAACTCTATTGATTTCTTCAGCCATTCCCATGTTGAAACTACGCACCCCGGCTTCAACATGAGCCAATGGCAAATTATTACACTTTGCGGCAAGCGCACCAGCTAAAGTTGAATTAGTATCTCCATAAACCAAGACTAAATCCGGACACTCTTTCGCAATAACTGAATTTATCTTTTTCACCATCCTTTTAACTTGCGTTAAATTATCCCCGCCACTGACATTAAGAAAGTAATCCGGCTGGGGTAAAGATAACTCTTCGAAAAAAACCTGAGACATCTGATAATCATAATGCTGGCCGGTATGCACAAAAACTTCACAATACCCTTTTTCTCTTTTGAAAAGCTCACTTAAAGGTTTTGATTTAATTAATTGCGGACGTGCCCCAACAACCGTTAGGATTTTCTTCATATTGTTTAATATTTTGCCCCGAATCTTCTTTTTCGTAAAAAACGAAAGTTTTTTAAAATGAAATAGTCTAAAACAAAAAATAAAAATTTTACTTTTCGAGAGAAAGATAACTTAGAAATTAAATGTTTTAATATCCTAAAAATTATTTTTGGCCTGAGATAAAATATTTTGAAAGCTTTTTTAGCTAACTTTTCAATTTCTTCTCTAGTAACTCCTTTAGGTACCCAAATTTCTTCTTGATAACCTAAAAGAGAATTCTTAAACCGGGAATCTTCCTTCCAATAACCTTCTTGCTTACTAATCTCAAAAATTGGGGTACCTTTATACGGCTCAAAAATCGGAAAATACGCATAAGTAAGTTCTGACGCTCTGGCAAAATCTAAGGTTTGTTCAATATCTAGACGATCTTCTTGCGGCAACCCAATCATAAATGAAGAAGCCGCTAAAATTCCCGCTTGATGCGTCAACTTTATCCCTTGCCGGTTTTGTTCAATCGTTAATTTTTTATTTAATAAATCTAATGTTTTCTGATTCCCACTCTCACAGCCAAACGTAATTAAATAACATCCGGCATCTTTCATTTTAGTTAATAATTCTCCATTAACTGTATTCGTACGGGTAAAGCACATCCATTTTAAATTTAATTTATCAGAAATCATTTTTTCACATAAATCAAGCACTCTTTTCTTATGACAAGTAAAAATATCGTCATAAAAAATTACGGAATCATACCCAAGCTCAACATACTTTTTTAATTCTTTAATAACTAAATCTACGTTGCGATAACGGATTCTCTGTTTAAAGATTTCTGTTGCTGCACAAAAATTACAATTATATGGACAACCACGGGAGGTTAAAGTATGCACTACCTTTTTACCTAAA
>JBFMBJ010000198.1:0-2020 GCA_040755235.1 Candidatus Omnitrophota bacterium | reverse complement strand
CAACAGAAAGGGATGAGGTTCGCCAGATGATTAAACAGATAACTCAAGCCATTGAGGTGGCACTTAGGGATGGGGTAGAGAAGGCAATGAACCGGTTTAATAGGTAAATAGATATTAAGAAATTAGGATATTGGGAAATTAAGGGTAATAAAAGGATAACAATATGAGACAGGATTATATCTCTCTTGATAAATTGCAAGTCTATGTATTATCTAGGGAATTAAGTAGTATCGGCTGGAATATTTATGAGAAACTAGAATGGAATATTAAAAAGATAAATGGTGATCAATTTATCGAATCAACAGATTCAGTAGCGGCGAATGTTGCCGAAGGTTATGGCAGATTTCACTATTTGGATAAGGTTAAATTCTATTACAACGCCAGAGGTTCACTCTTAGAATCCCGCCACTGGTTCGATCTTTTAAGTGAGAGAGGATTCATAAATAAGGAAGATAAAAGAAAATACCTAGAATGTTATAAAAAGTTAAGACCTGCTTTGAATGCTTTGATAGGTTCTGTTTTAAAAGTTAAAAACCCTTAATATCTTAATTTCTATTTTCTTAATTTCTTAAATGTGGTTAATAATAATTTTCAATCAGTTGGCCAAATTTTAAAAAGATTTGACCCGACTCGCGACAAATATATCTCTCGGGAATTTCAGGCTTATGGCTACTATTTAGCCGAGGAACTTGGTGATTTAAGGCATAAGGCTTTGTATATAAAATATGCTAAGGAAATTCCCCGGGCGATTTTAGAGGAGGCTCTTTCCTTTGTTAAATCCGCTGGCAAAGTGAGAAGCAAAGCAAAATTATTTATGTGGAAATTAGCCCAGCTTCGCAAAGGTAAATAACTACTGTATAATAAGTTAGTATATTATACATAATGCGCTTGCAACGAGACTTTTTTGAAAGAAAAACGATTTGGGTGGCCAAGAATTTACTTGGAAAATATCTGGTTAGAAGGTTAAAAGGAAAAAGGCAACTGGTTGGCAAAATTGTCGAAACCGAAGCCTACATTGGACCGAATGATAAAGCCTCTCATGCTGCTTTTGGCAAAACAAAAAGATGTGCTCCAATGTACGATAAACCTGGGACTGCCTATGTTTATTTTATTTACGGGATGTATTGGATGTTAAATATTGTCACTGAAGAGAAGGGGAAACCGTGTGCGGTGTTAATTAGATCCTTGGAACCCCAAGAAAAGATATTAAGAAATTTAGATATTAAGAAATTAAGGGATTTAGGGGGTGGACCAGGGAAGTTATGTCATTGGATGGAAATTGATGGCAGATTTAATGGTGAAGACTTAGTTAGAAGCCAAAGACTTTGGATAGAAGATAGAGGGGTTAAAATCAAACCAAGCGAAATTACCTCGGCTAAACGAATCGGTGTAGACTATGCCGGTCCCTGGAAAGATAAACCCTGGAGATTTTATCTAAAAGGAAACCCATTTGTTTCAAGGAGATGAAACTCTCTTGAAAAACATTGGTTAAAATTGTAATATTGACTTCATGGTTTTAGTTAATAGTTTTTTCTTTTTAATTTTCACTTTTATCTCTCTTTTTTGGTGGTTGCCGGCAATATTACTTCTTTTTGTCCCGTTTTTTCTTGCCAGGAAAATTAAAACAAAAATTGAAAAGATCGCTGCTAAAATTGAAAGTCTTTCCGAGCAAAAACTTCGGGAATTTAAAGCCCTAAGTGAAATAGTTAAGCTAGGAAAAAAAGCCGAGAAAAAAAGCAAAAATTTTTACAATCGCTTGGCTAACAAAGCCTATCAAAAAACTGTTTGGTGGCAGAGAATGGAGATTGTCGAGGCAGTGCCCTATAAAGCTTCGGTTTTGGATATTGGTTGCGGTAACGGATATTTAGCTGAACTTATCGCCAAAAACAAAAAAGCCAAGGTTACCTGCGTTGACATTGAGGATTTTAATCAAACCGAAATTCCGACAATTTTATTTGATGGGGTGAATTTGCCTTTTCCCGACCGCGAATTTGAGGTAGTGATTCTTTCCTATGTCTTG
>JBFMBJ010000197.1:0-2043 GCA_040755235.1 Candidatus Omnitrophota bacterium | reverse complement strand
CAAAGCCAATAATCATAACGCCTAAACCCTAATCTATCTGTAATTTCGTTATAAAAGTCCTCGGCATAAGAAATAGTTTTATCCAGGAAATCCAGATCAATACCTTCTTGATAATATACGATAAAATGCCTACTCCTCTCAATAAGCCACTTATCTTGCGAATCCTCATCTTGAGAAATGGCTGGATTAGAATTGGAAAGGATTATCAGACTAAAAATTAAAAATATCTTAAGTATTTTCATTGTCCTTTAATATAATATCGGCTAAGCGTTTTGCTCCATCAAAATACAAATCAGTAGGGAAGTTATTGCGCAACTCCTCTAATATCTTCTTGTCATAAATAAGAAATCTTAAATTTTGCTCTAGTGAAAAATTAATGGTTTCTTCTCTAAGAATAATAGCCGCCTTCATCTGGCCTAAAATACGGGCGTTCTCAAACTGATGGGCCTTTGCGTAAGGATAGGGTATTAATATTGCTGGTATCTTAAATAGAGATAATTCGTAGATAGTAGCAGCTCCGCTTCGACTGATACATAAATCCGCAATACTATAGGCTAAAGACATGTCCTGTAAAAAAGGAAAAACTTTAGCGCATAAATTAGGATGATTTTGGTAAAACAATTTAACCTCTCCTTCGTCCTCAAACCCCGAGATATGAATAATCTGCAGTTTCTCAATACTACTTAAACTCGCGATAGACTTGATAAAAGCCCGGTTAATTTCGCGAGAACCGCTAGAGCCGCCTAAAACAAGTATTGTTTTATTCAATAAATTAAAATTAAAAAAATGGCTTGACTCTTCTCTTTTATTTTGCTTCAAACTTTCTCTCAAAGGCAGTCCGGTGTAAATAATTTTTCTGGTAATCTTCGAAGATCTGATTCTCTCCTGGGTTACTTTAAAACTCACCGCTATCCTCTCGGCAAAAGCACCAAGGAGATAATTTGCTTTACCCATCAACACATTCTGTTCGTGTATAAGAGTCCTGATACCTAAAAATCTTCCTAAGATTATAGGTATGACGCTTACATAGCCACCGAAGCCGACTATGTAATCAGGCGAAAACTTCATTAGTATATTTATAATCCTTAAACTAAACAGTAATAATTTTATAATAGAACTGCTAACTTGTAAAGAAAACGCACCCTTAGATTTAAACTCTAAAAAGAATACCTCAAATTCACAACCGTTTAGAATCTGAGAGCTTACTTTATTTTTTTCAGTTAAAAAGAGTATCTGGGCTTGAGGAAATTTCTTCTTTAGCAGGCGAGCAACAGATAAGGCGGGGAAAATATGGCCGCCGGAGGCGCTAGCGGTAAATAAAACCTTCATTATTTATTCCTTAAATTAAATCTCGCTGTATCTTGCAATATTTAAAAGCAGACCCACAGCCGCCATATCAAAAACTAAGGCTGAACCACCATAGCTGACAAACGGCAAAGGCAAACCTTTTGTAGGAAATAATCCTACGTTAACACCAATGTTGATAATTGCTGCTAATAAAATTTTTGCTGTCAGGCCAAAACCCAATAATTTTCCAAAACTTTCTTTAACCCTGCTAATAATTTTTATGCAATTCAAAAAGAAAAATGCAAATAAAATAATAACTGTTGCCGCTCCCAATAGCCCTAATTCTTCAGAGATTATTGAAAAGATAAAATCTGTATGCGCAGCAGGTAAGAAGAAAAGTTTCTGCTTACTCTGCCCAAGGCCTAAGCCCAGAATCCCGCCTGAACCTAATGCAATCTGTGCCTGAATAATCTGGAAACCGCTGCCTCGCGGATCTAACCAAGGATTCAAAAAAGCCAATATTCGTTTTTTTCTGTAAGGAACGCTAAATATCAGCACATAAACAACAGGTATACTTAAGCCGATAAGACCAAGTAATTGCTCTAATCTAATTCCAGCAATAAAAAACAAAAGCAATCCTACGCATACGAATGAAATGGCAGTACCTAAATCAGGCTGTAATAACAATAGTCCGACTGCAAAACCTAGAACTGCCAGTCCCGGCAAAACACCTTGGCGAAAATTTTTTATATTTTC
>JBFMBJ010000196.1:0-2066 GCA_040755235.1 Candidatus Omnitrophota bacterium | reverse complement strand
ACCTGAAATATTGGGCACAGAGGGAATCTCTACTTTAATAATATGAATAGGATAATTTTTATTTTCTTCGGCCTCCCTGGCTTGCTTGAAAAACAAATCAATCAGTCCGGCGCCGTGGAGAACTGCTTGCCGGGAAAGGCGAGAGAAGTAGGAGTTGAGGATGGAAATATCCGACTTTTCAAGAAAATAATTCCCTTTAAAAATTTTCGCCAACGCAAACTCCTCTCCATTTTCATCCCTGCCATATCCAAATTCTCCATCATCTCTGACAATTTTCGGTTCCTGGTATTTAAGGTCATTAATAGTATCCTTGGAAAAAAAATATTTGTTGGAATATTGAGCCAGAGAGATTAAATATTCTTCAACGGATTGTTTGGTAATCGGACTCTGGCCTTGTTTTGAGAGATTTTGAGGAAGATTTAAATCTTTTATTGTCTGGCGGTTGTATTTTGTAAGATAGGCCTCAAAAGGCGAACCATCGTCTCCTGTAGCTTGTTCAAGCGGAGCATGAGTATCGTTTCTGGTATGGTCAGGCACAGCCATATCTTCCAGAAGATGAAGGACAAATCCCAGTGTTTTGTAGGCCTCTTTTTCATTACCATCCGTATAGTATTTTAAAGCCTTTTTCCAAGTGCGATCGCCTTCATAAAGAGCATAATCTTTTTGAACTAACGGGTTATTCACCCACTCCACGGTTGAAAGAGGATCTTGGCCAACCATTAGAATTGCCTTGGAAAAAAGATTAACCAAGGAAGCAGAAACATTGCCGGCTTTTTCTCCGGTCCAGCCAACTTGATATACAGGGTCGTAGAAATGGTTTATCCATCTGGGCACCGTGTCTTCCAAAATACTTCCTTCAATAATCCATTCCTTTTGCTCGGGCGTGATTTTTTGAAAAAAATAAACATTGTAAAAATCAATTATCTCCTGAGTCAGGGCCGGGTGAGTGGTTTTATCGTCATAAGCAAGAGAGTTTTTAACAAAAACAAAAAACAGGGTAATTATTAAAAATGCGATTAATGGTTTTTTAAACATGAAGTTTATATTCTAACTATTTTCCAAATATTATTTGGGTAAAGTTTAAAATAAATATCGAAATTCTTATTATTTGCGCTATATTCCATCCATTCTTCTTTTACATAGAATTCTTTTAGATTAAATTTAGTTATATATTCTTCAAATGGCATGTCGCTCCTATTATAAGTTTCTATAAAACTATTATAGTCTTTTTTAAAAATTTCATTTTTATCAATAATCTTAGCTACTTTTAAATTTTCGATAAAATTTCTTATTTCAATTTCGCTAAATTTTTGTAAACTCTTTAACTCCCTCTCCTGATAATCCCCGATAAAATATTTACTCGCCAGTTCGTAATCTCCTTTTTCCACGGCATCAATATACATTTGCAGAGTTTCTTGGGGAGTTTTTCCGCCATAGGTGTCGGCCATGGCTGCCTTGTAGGAATCGTCATATTGTTTTTGCATATCCTGGGCTAATTTTTGAACGTTTCTTTGCCGCCATTTGAAATAATATGTTTTGGCGACTTCAAAGACGCTAAAGGCCGCCAGAAGAATGAGTAAAACAAAAAAAGCCCTTCTTAAATAACGGCTTTTAGATTTTGGCGTCAATGATGTTTGCGTTGATTTATTTTCCATAAATTTTAATACTTTAAAAATAATTAGCTTCGAAAAATAATTATTCCTATTCTATTACTTTTTTCTTTTGTTTGTCAATATCATTCCCGTCCATTTTCCCGCAATTGCGGGAAAATAGACGGGAATGATTATCCTGCGGTAGAATGGACGGAAGTGATTATATTTTTATTTTTATTAAAATCCCGCTGCGTAATCAATTTTAATAAAAATTTATTCCCGTGTAAAATACCGCAATTGCGGTAAAATGGACGGGAATGATTTTATATGGGTATACTTATATATGCCGTTTTCTAGTCAATAGCTTGTAATCACTTCGGCGGGAGTTTTAAAATTCAATCCCAAATGCAATCTTTGGTTATTGTAGTAAGGCAAATAATTATCAATGGCTTTCTGATAAAGAAATGGATTAGC
>JBFMBJ010000195.1:0-2068 GCA_040755235.1 Candidatus Omnitrophota bacterium | reverse complement strand
TTGATGAATATCTTAAATGGCGGTATGCATGCGGATAATAATTTAGATATTCAAGAATTTATGATTATGCCCATTGGTGCTCCTACATTTGCCGAAGCATTGCGTATCGCCACTGAAACATTTCACAATCTAAAGAAAATTTTAAAATCCAAAAATTTAAATACCGCTGTTGGTGACGAAGGTGGTTTTGCGCCAAATTTAAATTCTAACCAAGAAGCCCTAGATTTAATAATTCAAGCAATTGAGCAAGCCGGTTATAAACCAGGACAAGATATTTCTTTGGCACTTGATTGCGCGGCAAGCTCATTTTATGAGCCCAGCCCCTGCGCGCAGGAGCGGGGTGAAAATAACTCTTACAATTTTGAAGGTGCAAAGAAAAATTCCGAGGATTTGATTAATATTTATGAGAACTGGATTTCCAAATATCCGATTCTTTCTATTGAAGATGGGCTTTCGGAAAATGACTGGTCTGGTTGGAAAAAATTAACTGATAGACTCGGGGGAAAAGTGCAGCTCGTGGGAGATGATATTTTTGTTACTAACCCTGTAATATTTAGAGAAGGTATTGATAAAGGAATTGGAAACTCAATTTTGATAAAAGTAAATCAAATTGGTTCTTTGTCAGAGACGCTTGCAGCAATAAACTTAGCCAAAAAATCAAAATATACTAGCATAATTTCACATCGTTCGGGAGAAACCGAAGATACGACTATTGCGCACTTAGCAGTGGCGACCGAGACAGGGCAGATTAAGACTGGTTCCTTGTCAAGAACCGACCGAGTTTGTAAATATAATGAGCTTTTAAGAATTGAAGAAGCTCTTAGTAAAAAGGCCAAATACGCAGGCCTATGTTGGCAGAAAAAATGCTAAAAAACGGTTTTTTCTTAATGGGACTAGCAATTTTTATAATCGCAATTTTTTTACCCAGCTATGCCAAATTTCAAGAATTAAAGAAAGAGAATAAGGAACTAGAATTAAATATCAAAAAATTAGAAAAAGAAAATATCTATTTACGCCAAGAAAAAATAAAATTAACTTCTGATCCAAATTATGTAGAAAAGGTTGCGCGCCAAAAATTAGGAGTAGTGCGTAAAGGTGAAATAGTTTATAAGATTGTTAACGAAGAAAAATAATAAAAGTATTTGTTTTATTTATAAAAAAGACTATAATAATTACGCGGGGTGGAGCAGTCTGGTACCTGCCTGCCGGCAGGCAGGGCTCGCAAAATTAAATTGACTTATTATGTTTATATTCTAAAAAGTTTAAAAGATTCAAATTTCTACGTCGGCATTACAAATAATGTAGGAAGAAGATTAAAGGAACATAATTCTGGTTATCAAAAATCGACAAAAGCAAGAAAACCATTTGTATTAGTTTATAAAGAATGTTGTAATAATCGTCAGCTTGCTCGCAAAAGAGAAAAACAACTAAAGTTAGGCTACATAAGAGAGAGCAGAAAATTTATTTTGAATACGCGGGGTGGAGCAGTCTGGTAGCTCGCAAGGCTCAAGTAATTTTTTGGGCTCGTTAGTCGGTAACGACTAAAGGATAATCTGTCAAACTCGGTGGAACCCCTTTATATAGAGGTAATACCGAGCCAAGTCCCGATATTGTTTCGGGAAAGGTGTAGAGACTAAACGGCAGATCCGCTTTTGGCGGAAAGATATAGTCCAGACTACAAACACCGATATTAGGTCGGTGGCAGTGAAAACTGTAGTAGTAAGCATAACCTTGAGGTCTTGGGTTCAAATCCCAACCCCGCAACCAGATTTGTACACAACATTAAAAATAACAAAATAGAGGAGCGAAAAATGAAAAAAATAATATTTTTAGTTTTAGTGTTGCTTTTAATTATGCCTGTTATTTCTTACGCTGCAAGTATTAGCGGCGCAGAAACCGTTCTTTCCGACTTAAAAGAGACTCCTAGTTTCTTTAGCATAAAAAGATTAAACATAGGAATAGATAATGACTATATATTTAATAGAGATTTAAAAGTTAGTAATTGGGCAAAAGATTATTTATTTACTGGTTTTATTCCTGGGGGGGGTGGACTAGAAATACTATTACA
>JBFMBJ010000194.1:0-2085 GCA_040755235.1 Candidatus Omnitrophota bacterium | reverse complement strand
GGAAAAAATAGCTTCGTCCTATTTCTCTTTTAATTTATTAAAAAGAATTTATTTCTAAACTAGTACTAATTCCTTTATCCCAATCATCCCAAAGATACGCGTTTTCTTTATCATCGGCAATTATACGAAAGGCATAGCGTACCTGTTCTTCATAAAGTTCACAAAATGCGCCGGGTTGTTCCATAGACTTATACATTTCATGCACTTCTGCTGGGCATGGAGCACCACAGAAGTGCCGTATGGCACAGCGAAAACACGACTCAATATTCTCAATTTTTCTCTCTGTAACAAGCTTAAACTGCTTTGTCTCTAAGACCTTTTTGATATTATTTTTAAAGATGTTCCCTCCCTTAAACTTTTTTAAGCCAATAAATTCACTACAGGGGAATAAATCTCCCCTGCTTGATATCGCAAAAAAACATCTTCCACCACCACAAGGTGAAATATCGCACATCAGCCGCCGAGCACTTGGGGCAATAATACCCATCAGAATATTAGCAAAATTTGCTACAATTATCTTTCTTCCAGTTTTTCGATAAAGCTCATAGGTATAGTCTAGTGCCTTAAGATAATGTTTTACTAAAAGATGATCCGCAGGTTTATATCTTCGACTAGCCGGGAGGGTGCAACGTACTGGATTCAGCATACAAACCGGTACATCCATTCTGTGCATGAATTCAATTATCCTAGGAAGCGAAGACATGTTTGTCTTTGTCACGGTGCAAATAACCGAATAGTTTTTATACCCTCTAAGGTAGGTTATCACCCCAGCCACATTTTGGAAACTGCCTCGACCGCCCCAAGTTCTACGCACTCGGTCAGCTACTTCGGCAATATGGCCATCGAGCGAAAGCCCAATGCTAATTTGCCTTGACATAAAATAGTCTATTGTTTTGTTATCAAGAAGTGTACCATTAGTCTGAATGCCAAAGTGGAAATCATCTACAAATTTGTCTATGGCTTGCAAAATTGCCTTTTTGTTAAGCAAGGGTTCAGCGCCATGGAAGATAATTTGTGCTTTTTGGCCTTTAGGTAAAGTTGATTTAAAATAAATCTTTAGAATTTCCAGCGCTCTGGATAGCCTTTGGAAAGACATATGCTTCCCATTTTTACGCAATCTCTCAGGTATATAACAATAAGCACAATTCAGATTACACCGGTCGGTAGGATTAAAATAAACTGCGGATGGTCTTAAACCAAACCTCAATGAATTTATCTCATCGATAAAAAATTTTTCTTTTTTGCGATATCCCTGCAGAAAAGATGGATTGGTTAATGCCCAGAACAGCTTATCCTTTCTAATCAAAACCCAAAAAGCAGTCTCTGCGGAAACCAAACAAATATAATCTTTATGCCCAATATCAACAGGCTGAATCTGAATCGCTGCTCCTGAATTAAAATGTCTCCCTCGAGAAGAAACATAATTGTTTAAGATTTTTGACTTTAGCACGTTTTATTTCTTTATCTACATCTACCCAGAAAAGACAGGCCAAGACGCCCTACTGGAGATGTTAGAAATCTAGATAATGTACTCATTTCTTATTTTCAAAAACATAGTGTGATAAACCAGTGCCACTTGCTTTACATTTCTTGCGATATGCTATAACACTCTTTTTTCTCTTGGAACATTTTTTCGTCATTTATATCACCTCCTCCCATACTGAAATCAAGTATCTATGTTTAAAATCGAATTTTTCAGGACATTTCATAATCTGACATTTTAGATTACATAATATAGCAAGGGTTTGTTTCCCCTATCAACCTTTTTATTTTTTATTTCTATTATCAAATAGATAATTCTCCACTATTTTATCCAAAGAAACATTTAAAGCCTTTGCTATTTTAACAACTGTTTTAATATTTGGGGTTTTTGCAAAACCGGATTCGAGTTTTGTGAGGGTATTCAAAGAAATATCGGAAAGACGGGCTAATTTCTCCTGTGTCAACTTCTTTTGTTTTCTTATTTTCCTGATATTATTGCCAATCATTTTCCTCTTGACAAACTATTATTTACGTAATAGTATGCTACTATATGTATACTTCTTTGCTTAACTTTATCATATTGTAATACAAAACTACAAAAAA
>JBFMBJ010000193.1:0-2087 GCA_040755235.1 Candidatus Omnitrophota bacterium | reverse complement strand
AAAAATAATATGAGGATTTATCCAAAATTAATAGAAGAGTTACCTGCTAATGAAAAAAATATTTGGATAAATGCATACAATAGGATTATGGACAGTTGGGCAAAAAGCCGAGACTATAAAAATCAGGCTTTTGCTTCAAGTTGGGCGATGATGATAGCCTCAGCAGAATTAAATGCTTTTAAAAAAGAGGTAATGCAAATGTTAGATGAAGAAAAAAAGAATAGCCAGTCACCTAAATTCCCTCCGCCTAAACCTGAACCATCAAAAATTAGGTTGATTAAAGAGGATGAAGAAAAATCAAAAATCCAAAAATATAAGATAAAATTAAAGAAATTTGAGAAGGCAATAAACAAGATAGAAATTAAGAAGAAGATAGTAGAACTAAAGGCAGAATATCAGAAAAAGGTTAGGCAGTTAAAAGGTGAAACAGTATGAAACACTTAGAATGGCATACAGAAAAACGAAAAATATCAGACCTAACATTATTTGAGGGTAACCCACGCCAGATGACAGAAAAGCAAGCAAAAGATTTACTAAAATCTTTGCAGAAATTTAACCTTGTAGAGATTCCCGCTATTGACCAGAATAATCGGGTGATAGCAGGTAATATGCGGATACAAGCATTACAGACGATGGGCAGAGGGAATGATGAGATTGATGTCAGGGTGGCGAATCGGGATTTGACTGAAGATGAAGCAAGAGAGTATCTAATCAGGAGCAATAAGAATGTAGGGGAGTGGGACTGGGACTTACTGGCTAATTTTGACGAAAGAGTATTATTAGAGATAGGTTTTAATAGAAATGAATTAGAAGATATATTTGATGTTGAGATTCAAGAAAATAATGAAGGAGATTATCCTATTACCGCAAAGTTGTATGAACATTATAATTTTGTAACGATTGTTACGGAAAATGATATAGACCAAGCATTTTTAGAAAATTTTTTTGAGGTTAAAAGTCGAAAAAGTTACAAAAAAAATAGAGTTGGAAGATGTAGAGTTGTTAGATTTAGTGAAATTGAATCGAAGTTGAAGGAAGGGAAGACATAAAAATGAAAATAATAATACCTTCTATGGGTCGAGGAGATGCAATAATTACTCATAAAATACTTTCTGAATGTAATTATTCCGTATGTATTCCTGAGAGCGAAAGGGATTTATACTTTCGTATTCCTAATGATAAGAAGATATTGCATCCTAATAATATAGTTGGACTGCCGGCTAAAAGAAATTGGATTATTGATAATTTGATGGATGATGAATGTGTAATACAGTTAGATGATGATTTAGTTGCTTTTTATAATCTTTCTGAAGTGAGAAAGGTATATCCTGAAAATGTTTGGGCGGTATTGTATGAAACATTTTTGTCAACAGTAGAGTTAGGAGCAGAGTTTTTTTGTTGGGGAAGTCAATCAGATGCTAAAATGTATTCTGAGTTTAGCCCTTTTGCAATAACGGGGTATATTTGTGGGAGTGCTTTTGGGGTAGTTAAAGGAAGTAAAGTTAGACACGATGAAATGTTTAACTTAAAACTCGATTATGATTTGTCATTGATGAATGCGTATGTAAATAAGTTAGTTTGGAAAAATCAAATATATGCCTTTTGCCAAAAGAGGACTTTCAGGGCAACTGGAGGACTATCTAATTTTCGGACATTAGCGATTGAGAAAGAAGAGATAAAAAAATTAAAACAAAAATATGGGAGCAATGTAATTAGTGGAAAAGGAAAGAGAGGTGGGGCAAACCGAAATATAGTCGGGGATATTGGGATATTTTTAAATCTGCCATTTTAATTTAAAAAAATGCTTGACAAAATGATAACAATATGTTATACTTATATATACATTAAAAACTAATGGAGGTGAAAAATGGGTTACAGAATTTCAACAAAGAGAGGATATGATTTTTACGAAGTCTCCTCTGCGATGCAAAAAGCAATTCGCAGAGGAGACCCTGATGTGGCAGGGTATTTTGCGGTAGAATTATTCGAGAGCAATTACTCTAATTATCTCTGGGAAAGGTTACTTATTATTTCAGCAGAGGATTGCTGGGGAGTAATCACGCAAGAGATTTTAGCACTAAAAACTG
>JBFMBJ010000192.1:0-2089 GCA_040755235.1 Candidatus Omnitrophota bacterium | reverse complement strand
CTTTAAGAATGCCGCAACTACCTTTGGATCAAATTGGCTGCCTGAAGACTCCTTAATTATTTTTAAAGCCTTTTGTTTAGAATAGGCTTTACGATACGGCCGATTAGAAGTCAGGGCCTGATATACATCAGCCAAAGCAATAATACGCGCGCCAAATGGAATTTCTTCACCTTTTAAACCGCTCGGATATCCTTTACCATCCCAACGCTCATGATGATAAAAAATTAAAGGAATAATATCATGAAGAAATTGAATTGGCCTAATAATATCGACTCCTATTTGAGGATGCTTTTTTATTACCTCAAACTCTTTTTTGGTTAATTTTGCTTTTTTAAGTAAAATTTTTTCGCTAATTCCAATTTTACCTAAATCGTGCACCATCGCTGCCTGTCTAATACGTTCTACCTCATCCTTAGATAGACCTAAAACCCTGGCAATCTCTGTTGTATACTGAACGGTTTTTTCTACATGTTCTCCCGTATAATGATCTTTTAATTCAATTGTCTTTGCAAAAGCAAATATAGACTCAGCTAAACCTTGGTTTGCGCGCTTGGTAATCTTTTCTAATTTTTCTTTTAATATTTTTACATTACCTTTTTCTTCTATGTTATTTCCTATAATCTCTGTCTTCTTTTTTATATCTAAACTAGAATAAATTCTATTTCCACCATGTTCTTTAGCCTTATTCATAATCTTATCAACTATTTCCACCAGACCCATCCCATTTACTACCTTGTCCTCTGGATAAGAAGCTACTGCTAAAGTAAGTTTCATTTTAACCTTATATTTTCCGTCTCCAAAGTTTTCTAAAATAATATTATCTAAAATTCTTTGAGCTAAAATTAAAGCTGTCGCTCTATAGGTACCAGGACATAAAATCATAAACTCTTCCCCACCATAACGAATAATAATATCGTAGCGGCGTACTATTTTTTTTAGGTGTATTGCGAATTGCTTAAGTACTAAATCTCCAAACTTATGCCCATAGACATCGTTTATTGATTTAAAATAATCTATATCTATTAATATTAAGGATAGCGGATGATATGCTCTTTTAGCGCGATGAAATTCTAAGTCTATGATCTCTTCTAAATAACGATGATTAAAAAGACCAGTATGGATATCTTTTAAAGCAAGCTGCTTTAATTTTTTATTTGTTTTTATGAGTTCCTTGGTTAATTCTTGTTTATCTTCTTCGGTATTTTTTCGCTGGGCGATTTCTAATTCTAATTTTCCAGTACGTTCTTTTACTAATGACTCCAGATGTTTACGATATTTATCTAATTGTTCTTCTATTTTTTTACGTTCTGTTATATCAACATTAACTTCTGCAACTAGCCATTTTCCATCTTTATCTTGAAATGGAATAGTAGTAACCTGGATTGGCCGATTGTTTTCTTTTTTCAAAGTCTCTTCGGTTACTATGGTTGTTTTTGTCTCAAGGGCCTTTCTTATTCCGCAATCCGGGCATTCGCTATTTCTATCCATAAAATATTCGTAACATTTTTTCCCTATCGGAGACCCATATACTTTCTGCCATGCCGGATCAACATAAATAATATTAAAATCTGAGTCAATAATATCCAGTCCTGTTTTGGTAGCACCTAAAATAAATTCTGTCTGGCGGTTAAGTTCTTGTATTCTGCTTGTGCGCTCTTTAACCAGTTCTTCTAAATTATTACGATGTATTCTTAATTCGTCTTCTGCTTGTTTGCGTTTCTCCTCTACTCCTATTGCTAAAGAAATTATTTCCATAATTCTCTGATCCTCAAGAGTAAAATCATGATCATCCTGATATACAACGCAAAGAGAACCTACGGTATCTTTTCCTAAGCCCACTGCTTTACCAACATAGGTTTTTAGATTATAGCGTGTAACATTGGGGTCGGTTTTAACATAAGGGGTTTGTTCTAAATTATGAATTATTAAAAAATCACTTGTCCCTCTTTTAATAACATCATAACAAATATGCCCTTCTGCTTTATCCCTATCTTTAAAATCACCAGGTACATTCCACTTACCTAAAGAATAAAGCATTTCTCCTTCCAGACGATTATACAATGCACAAGTCGCACCCAATAATTTCCCA
>JBFMBJ010000191.1:0-2095 GCA_040755235.1 Candidatus Omnitrophota bacterium | reverse complement strand
TAAATTAAGGAGATTCTATGTTAAAAAACAAAGTTATTTCTTTTATGATGGTAGTTATTTTGTTATGTTTTTCAGCGGTAAACGTTTTTGCTTTAGAACAAACCACAGTAAAACAAAAAGGCATGAGTTATGTTACTTGGGCTAGAGACACTTTTTCTAGTTCTAGTTCAGACGCCTCTTTAAGAAAATTAAAAGAAACTGGTACTGAATATGTAGCTTTAGTAGTTACTTGGTATCAAGATAAGTTCGACGCACCTTTAATTGGTCCAAATCCTAGTAAGACTCCCTCAGATACAAGCGTCGTTCATGCAATTAAGACAATACATGACTCAGGGATGAAAGTAATGCTTAAGCCGCATTTAGATTTTTTAGATAGTTCCGAAGGAAAATGGCGCAGCGACATCGAATTTAGCGATGATACTGGTTGGGAGGCATGGTTTAAAAATTATCAAGATTTTTTAATGCATTATATTGAAATTGCAAATAAAGAAAATATAGAGATGTTTTGTTTAGGAACAGAGTTATCCAGCACTACTATAAATCAACCAGAGCGTTGGAAAAAAATGATTCAAAATATTCGAGCAGTGTATAAGGGGCAATTAACTTATGCAGCGAATTGGTATAAAGAATATGACGAGATTCTTTTTTGGGATATGTTAGACTATGCCGGGATTGATGCATATTTTCCTTTAATTGAGAAAGATAAGCCTACGAAGGAAGAGTTAATTACTGCCTGGGAACCTTGGTTGAAGCAAGTAGAAAAATGGCAAGCAAAAATTAATAAGCCGGTAATATTTAGTGAGATTGGTTATAAAAGTTCAATTAACAGTGCAGACAAACCATGGGAACATATGCCGGGCAGAGAAGTAGATTTACAGTTACAGGCAGATTGTTATGAGGTGATATTCGAATTATTTTGGAACAAACCATGGTTTTATGGTGTTTATTGGTGGTATTGGGGTGCAAGCCCTAAGATAGGTGGTGCCGCTAACAGGCAATTTACACCACAAAACAAACCAGCAGAAGATGTCTTAAAGAAATGGTACAAGGCAAGCTAAGAGTCAAATAAGTTTATTTAAATAAAAAAACTGGAAAAATAGACTTTTCTTCGTTAAACTATTAAGTGTAGTATAATAAATTTGTCAAAATGGCCAATTTAGTAGCCCAATCTGATATTGAAAGAAGAAGTTTTATCCGCTTGCCGGATACCTTGCCAGTAAAAGCAAGGTTTCTAAATAACAGGGTTTTGCCTTTTGATGCCACCACCAGAGATATCAGCGAGGGAGGAGTGGCATTAAATACAAATATCAATAAAGAACTTTTAAGTCAAAAAGATATAACTTTAGAAATAGCAATTCCTTCCAAGAATTTTTCTCTTAATGTCAAAGCTACAATTGTTTGGTCTACAGCAAAAAATAATAATATTAATGCCTTGGGTGTAAAATTCATTGATATCCCGGAACTAGCCCGTAATTATTTAAAGAACTATATTTTAGAAAAAATAAGCCCACGCGTAGGCAATGAAGAAAAACCCCAAGAATTTTTGCGCAAGCCCGATTTAGAATTAAGAGAGAGAGAAAAAAGAAATTTATCGATTTTAGATATTTTGCGCCGCAGGGGTTCGATCTCTAAAGTAGAAATTTCACAACTTGTGGGTTTAAATATAGGCACAATTTCTAATTATGTAGAAGAATACATTAAAAAGGGGATTGTTTTTGAAAAAGGCCTAGATGTGTCTAGCGGAGGACGCAGGCCAAATTTACTAGAATTAAATCCTGATTATAGTTTTTCTATCGGCATAGATTTATCGGACAGAGATTATTTAAAAGCTGTTTTAGCAGATTTTAGCGGAAAGATGATTAATAAAATTAAAGAAGAAAGAAATAATCGCTGGGACAATATTAATCAAAGATTATCTGATCTAGTAAATGAATTAGTTGATACTTCAAAAATTAGTTTTGGTAAACTTCGAGGAATTGGTTTGGGTGTGGGTTCTTATACTAATAATTACCATCCGATAAAAAATTTTTTAGAAAAGACTTTTGGCCTAGCGGTTCTAGTGGAAAATTCATGCTCGGCTAGTATTTTTGCAGAA
>JBFMBJ010000190.1:0-2111 GCA_040755235.1 Candidatus Omnitrophota bacterium | reverse complement strand
TAAAGGGGATTTGTTGCGATCAGAAGTTAACTATTTTGGGGTATTTTCTTTCATGGTTGACTATTTTTATGCGGCTGAAGGGATTAATCCTAATACAGATGGGGTTTATATAGCGAGTATACTAAGCTATTTTATGCGTAAGTATAAAGGATATAGGTTCTCTCCTTTTAAATTAAATATTGTTATTACTTTAGATGAGGAAAAGCTTCGTTTAGATGATAGCAGCCATTTAGCGATAGCTTTGATAACAGAAAATGAGGATAAGGCATTAACCTTGATTATCCACGGATTATTTTTATCTTTAGCTATAGATTCTTCATTAAAGAAAAATATTTTAATTATGTGTTTAGGAATAATTCAGGGTATGTCTAGTAAAGAGATAGATAGTTTGTTAAAAATACATTTTACTGAAGATGAAAGGAATTTCCAGCAGTTTTTAAAGGAGATAGAAGAATATACGTTATTAGTTGACAAGTGTTATTTAGAAGATATCTCTGCAGTTCAAAAAAAGAGTAGATTAATTAACCGAGAGAGACAGGTAACAGGAGATCAAATAGTGAAAATTTTAGATCATAAGCCAAATCTTTTTTGGCAAATGGCTTCTCATAAACCCGAAGCAGTTTTAGAATTCCAACATCGTTGGCAACAGCTAGAGGATTCAAATTGGCGAGAGGTTGTTAACCAGATTTTTTTTAATTTTAAACAGACTGCTGAAAGTAATTTAGAGCTCGCGTTAGAAGCAGAAGGAAGAGATATCCTTGTTATAATTTTGGGAGATTGGTTGCGCAGGCCAGTTATAACTAGTTCTGAAGATATTGATTTAATTGTCCTTTTTCCTGGACAAGGGCAAGCAAGCGTAGTTTTACCATTACTAGGGAATCTGCCGCCATTAGCCGTTAATTTTGTAGGGTATGATAAGGATAACAGACCGCAAATAATGCAGCGATTAAAGGAGATTTTGATTGTAAGCGGATTCATTTTTTATGCGGATCAAACGATTATTGATAGCTGTACGTTTTCTTATAGGGAAGAAGGTTGTTTTCTTTATGTAAAGCTTGCTAAAGAGTTAATAAATAAAGCAGAGAGAGAGGAGATTAGTGCTGATTTTAGCAATCTTAAAAGAAAATGGCAGCGTTGTGGGGAAGCGTTACTTTGTTTGTATTATTTTTTATCAGATGTGCAGAAACAAGAACTTTTTACATTGATATCCTCACAATTAAAAAATTATCCCATAGCGTATGGGGAAGATTTGTCCGAACTTTTTGTTCATTATTATTTAGGGAATTTAGGTTTGCCTTGGGCTGATTACCCTCAAATTATCTCTGATTTAAAGGTATTTGTTAAAGCTCGTATTGAGAGTTTAGAAAAGTTGCCTGTCGGGTCAATAACTTTTGCTTCGTTGGGGGGGGTACCAAATTTACCTTTTTTACGTGGGATGTTGGCAAATCTTACAGTGGACGATACAAGAGAAATTGAGCGGGGTATTAGTAAAAACCGTTACGAGGAAGTTTTTAGTCAGGGATCAGGCAAGGTTTTAGAGAATTTATGTTTGTCAGTTAATTTTTATCAGTTAGACCGGCAATTACCGCGCGCGCCGCCTCTCTATTGGTGGGGCATGCAAAATGAGCAAACTATCCAAATTTATTTCTCCCCGCGAATGTATAGGTTTTTAGCTAACCAATATAGTAATTTTTTCCCGCAGCTACCAATCGAAACTTTTTTAACAGGGTTAGCTTTATACGAAAAAGAAAAATCAGTTGTTGCTGTTGGAGAGTATTTTGCTGAAAATAACCAACCTAACGCGTTAATCATTTTTGCAATTATCGAAAGGTTAGCGTTAATTAAGGCTTATCCGGCGCCATTATCTAAAAGAGGTGCGCAGGAAGTTTTAGAAATTGAAAATTATATTCAGAGTCGAAATTTAGACTATGAAATATTAAAGACTTATTTTGATGTTTTGCAACATCCGCCGTTTTATCCGAAAGTTAGTAAAGAAGAGAGTTGGTTTCAGGGTTATTTAGAATGTATGGATAACCGTTTAATTGAAACAATCTATCAGATGATCAAAAAAATTTTTCGAGAGTATGTTGGTTTTCATATTGAAACAACGC
>JBFMBJ010000189.1:0-2172 GCA_040755235.1 Candidatus Omnitrophota bacterium | reverse complement strand
CATTTCTTCCTGCCCCTCTGAATGATATCCAATTTCTGGTTGAAAAGTTAAATTAAAACTTTGGTCTTTTTCTAATTCACTTAATAAGTATTCCGCTACTACCCCACTCATATTGATCATAAACTTCATTCCTTTCGGAAGAAAAACATCTCTTTTTAAAATATCCGGAGGTTCATCGTTAAACAAAAATTTATTATTTGATTCTTTGATAACACCTCTTTTAATGTTATAAATTAAATTAGTATCGCCATCATTTTGCAGATAAACAATGAATTCTATCCTTATTAATTCTTCTAAATTGACGCTATCATTCATTTTTTTATCTTCAACTTTTTTATAATCTAATCCATAATATTCAAAACTAACTGGAGGATAAGTATTATCACTAACAAAATTTAAACTTGGCTCTTTCTTTTTGTTGTTAATAAATCTATCGGTGAGGTCAAAAACACCATTCAATATACCAAGTACAAAAACGGTAACAATAAAAAAAATGGCTCCCCATGCTATTAGGGGTTTATTTAAAAATATGTTTTTTATTTTTTCAAAATAGCTTTTATCATCTTCTTGTTCCCTATCCGATTTCACATTATAACTATCCATTTCCTCGGTTTTTAAAATTATAAAATTAACTATGTCATGAGCAACGTTTTTTACATGTTGTGGTCTCGTGCCGGCTCGGCCCCATTTTATCAATTCATTAATTTTTAACTCTAATTCCCCGCATGATTCCGGATCATATTTTTTTATTAGCGCTAATGCACGATAAACTTTTTGTCCTTTTAAATTTTTGTCTGGATTATTGAAAAGATTTCTTGCCTTGATATTAGGTATTATTTTTTTTCTTAATTCTTTAATATCATTTTTCTTCTCTCTGTATTTGATTAATTTATAAATAAATCTAAAATTAATTTCTTTTTTTATTAAAATTACCGACCCCATGATAAATGAAGCAAAAGATATTATTTTTAAATACAAATCAATGCTTTCAAACATAAACGAAAAAATAAATATAGCAACGCCAACAAAAAGCAAAAGCAAACCGATTCCTCCGATTTTATAAACATTTAAAATAGTGTCTGCTATCTTTGAAAACATATCAGCAATATCAGGCTCAGAATTATCTTTGAAATTCTTGAATTCTTTTTGGTGTTTAAAGCAAAGCGGCCTATTAAAATATCCCATTGAGTAATTATATTCTGCGCGTGAAATAGTTTTTTTACATTGGTTGCAATAATATCCCATAAATGTAATCAATTAAGGTATTTTAATCTTCGTTTGTCAAAAGCAAGCATCGTTCCCTCTAAAACGTCAACTATATGTTTATTTATTTTTGTATTTTCGATAGCACCAGCCCAGAAACTAAATTCATTTTTGCCACCTTCTTTATTAATGGCCACATAAATTATTTGCTCTGCATCCGCAACGACCGCTAAATTTGGACTATGAGTAACCATAATTATTTGCCTCTTAGTTTTTGCTTCTTTAATAAACGGAACTAAAATTTGAGCAACACTTTGGTTGTCGAGATTATCTTCCGGTTGATCAATTACCAGAGGAATATCATTTTTATCAAGCATTAAATAGAAGACTAAAAGCAACGCGCCCCGTTCGCCAGGCGATAATTCTTCTAAATCTTTTTTACCTAACCGTAATTTATAGCTCTCTTCTAAATAATCAAGTGAAAATAAATAATTATAAAAATCCGTTGGATTCTTGGTTTGATCATCTATATATCTTTCATTGCTCATAGCGTCTTCTCTTTTATCAATTTCTAAATAATTTATTATATTTGACAATATCTGTTTTATGTCATTTTCATCGTCCAAATTCTTGCCGTCAAAAATTTCTTTTAGTTTTTTTTCTCCTCCATCAATACTTCTAAACGACCCGACTGCCGATCGATTTATAAAAGAGAAAAAAACATCAGTGAATCCACTCTTAATATCAAAACCAGCCTCTACGTTTATTTGATAATCCTTTAATAATTCTTGTTTGGAGCTTATAATATTATCAATTGCTTCCTTAATTCTTTTGTATATTTTAATTATTTCTTTTTTCTCGTTAAATATATCAATAGTGACCCCTAATCTTTCTTCACGCAATGCCTCTAAATTACTATGAAGCTCAGTATCAATAAATGAAAATTCCTTTTCGTAAAATTTAAGTGTA
>JBFMBJ010000188.1:0-2199 GCA_040755235.1 Candidatus Omnitrophota bacterium | reverse complement strand
TGCTGCACCTTCAATAGAAGACAAAAGAATTCTACGAAGTGCATTTCCTAAAGTAACCGCATACCCTCTCTCAAAAGGCTCAGCAATAAATTTTCCATATGAAGGTTTATATGTTGATTCATCGCACTCTAGGCGCTTGGGCATTTGGAAATCTTTCCACTTGATCCCCATCTTTCCTCCTTATCGTATCTCTTTTAATAGCTAAAAATAATAGCTAAAATTATTTAGAATATAATTCTACAATTAATTGTTCCTGAATAGGTAAAGCAATATCTTCTTTTTCAGGAAGTCTATTTACCTTTGCTTCTAATTTTTCTGTATTTACTTCTAACCAACCAGGAATGGCTCTTTCCTTACTTAATTCTATATTTTCCCTGATAGGTTTTAATTTATCGGCACTTTTTGCAGAGATAGCTATTAACTCATCTTTCTTAACTAAATAAGACGGAATATTAACTCTCTTGCCATTTGCATGTACAAAATTGTGCCTGACGATTTGCCTGGCTTGATCCCGAGAGACTGCAAAACCAGCTCTAAAAATAATGTTGTCTATTCTACGTTCTAAGAGCTGTAAAAGAATCTTACCAGTTACGCCTTTTGATTTTGATGCGATTGCAAAATATTTACGGAATTGTCTTTCTAAGACTCCATACATTCTTTTTACTTTTTGTTTTTCTCTAAGTTGTATTCCATAGTTTGAATATTTTGTCCTGCGTTGACCATGTTGACCAGGTGCATAACTACGGCGCGCCACCGCACATTTAGGTCCCCCGCAACGAGGTCCTTTTAAAAATAATTTTATTCCTTCTCGACGACATAAACGACAATTCAATCTTACATATCTTGCCATAAAATTAAACCCTTCTTCTTTTCTGTGGACGACAACCATTATGGGGCATAGGCGTTACATCCTTAATGGTAGTAACATTTAGTCCACCTGCTTGTAAAGCTCTGATTGCAGATTCTCTTCCCGGTCCAGGACCCTTAACGCGCACATCGATATCTTTAAGACCAATGTCTTTAGCTTTTTTTGCTGCATCAGAGGCAGCAATTTGAGCAGCAAAGGGTGTGGCTTTTTTAGAACCAGTAAACCCTACCACACCTGGGCTTGACCAGACAAGAACATTACCTTGCTTATCCGTAATAGTTACTATGGTATTATTAAAATTTGCTTGAATATGAGCAATTCCTAAAGTTACACCTCTAACTATTTTTTTCTTTTTTGCTTTATCTTTTGTCGCCAACTTTTAACCTCCTAATTATTTCTTTTATTTTGCAGGACTCGCTGCTTTTTTCGGTGCTGTATCCTTAACAATCATTACCGCTGGTGCATTTTTCTTTGGACCTTTACGTGTACGTGCATTTGTGCGCGTACGTTGTCCTCTAACCGGAAGACCTTTTTTATGGCGCAATCCTCGCCAACTGCCTATATCCATTAAACGACGAATATTTTGAGAAATATCCCGACGTAAATCTCCTTCTATTTTATATCCTTGTTTCTGTAGGGCATTAACTATTTTGGATATCTCATCTTCATTTAGGTCTTTTGCTCGTTTTGCAGGATCAATACCAATTTCAGCTAAAAGTTTAGCTGACAAAAAACGGCCAATTCCATAAAGGTATGTTAATGAAATATCTATTCTTTTTTCTTTTGGAATATCTACACCTAAAATTCTAGGCATCTTTTATTTAATCTCCTTTTAATTAACTTTTAAACTTTTAACTTTAGACTTTTAAACTTTTTTCCCGGTCCGCTCACCCGCTCGCTGGCGTTCGCAAACGTATTCCGACTTACTCGTCTAAATGTTCACCCCTGTCTCTGTTTATGTTTTGGATTTGTACAAATAACGCGCAAAACACCACAGCGCCTAATAATTTTACAGTTGGAACATATTTTTTTAACCGAACTCTTTACTTTCACCCCGCTCTTCCTTTCCTATCTACTACCCCGCTCTTTTTTTAGGAAGGGCGGGGTTCACTTCTTTTTAATCCTCCGAAGAAAATTTTATTTAAAACGATACGTGATTCTTCCTCTGGTTAAATCATATGGTGATAATTCTACTTTGACTTTATCGCCTGGTAAGATTCTAATAAAATTCATACGCATCTTCCCAGACACGTGCGCTAAAACCTTATGGCCATTTTCTAATTCAACAGTAAACATAGCATTAGGAAGCGCTTCTAAAATCTTTCCTTCAG
>JBFMBJ010000187.1:0-2207 GCA_040755235.1 Candidatus Omnitrophota bacterium | reverse complement strand
ATAACTTAAAATTTAGCCAATTTTTTACAAAAAATATACTAGTGTGTCCTCCAGAAATAACTAATCCTATAAAAGGATTTTTTTTAAAATTATTATTTAAAAAATTGGCGTATAAGTGTGCCTGGAGATGATCTACGCCAATTAATGGTCGATTTAAACCCAAAGATAATGCTTTTGCAAAAGATATTCCTGTAAGTAGAGATCCAACTAAGCCCGGGCCTTTAGTAACTGCAATTAAATCTATATTTTTAAATTTTAAATGGGCATCTAGTAAAGCTTTTCGGGTAACCCGATCTATCACTTCAGAGTGTACACGAGATGCTATTTCCGGAATCACTCCTCCGTATTTTTTATGAAATCTAATGCTGGAATAAACAATATTCGATAAAACATCCTTACCATTTTTAACCATGCTAGCTGAAGTTTCATCACAAGATGTTTCTATTCCTAAAACTATCACCCCGTTAGAAATCCTTTCTATATAATACTTTGATGATTATATTTTACTCATTTCTCCCCGTTATGCAAATTTCTAACGGGGCTCATTTTTTTACTAATTCCGACAATGCTACAAACTTAATACCCTCTTTTGATAATCCTGGTAAGATATCTTTTAATACCTCTAAAGTAAGCTTACGATCGTGACCTATCCCTATAGCATAGCCTTGTTTTTTTGCCAAATCGACTAAAGATAATATTTGATTTTTAATAGAGGTATAATCCATTTCATTATCGATAAATACATTACGCTCTGCAAATCCTAAATGCATCTTTCTTGCCAAATCTTTACAAATTGAATTATTAGTTGATACGCTGTCCAAAAAGAATAATTTATGTTTTTTCAATTCGCTAAAAATTATTTTCATCGTACGCTCGTCTTCCGTAGCACGCGAACCCATATGATTATTAATTCCTTTTATTCCTGGCGTAGTTTCCATGGCTGATTTTAAAAGATTTCTTATTTGATCATCATCCATTGTTGTTAAGATGGTATTTTTTTCTAAGATTACATCTGGATTAGTATGCGGCTCCAGCGGCATATGTAAAATGATATTTAAGCCATTTTGTTTGGCAAATTCAGCAACATTTTTCGAGTAAGGTAAATGCGGCAATATCGCTAAAGTTATTGGTTCTTTAATTTCTTTTAAAATATTTATATCCTCTAAGTTATAACCCCAATCATCCAAAATTATGCTTACACGAGCTATAGCTTTCGATGGTTTTTTAATTGGTACAATCATTGCTAATTTTGTAGGTTTTGGCTGGGAAGTTGGTGCTTTAGAAATCTCTTTAGGAGTCTGTGTTTTAATAGCCTTGGCTGCTTGTTGCGTTGGTGGTATTATTTGCGCCACTTTAGTAGCTGTTGGCTTCTTTAAAGGTTTAGTTACTTTTGCAGGAGTAGCGATTTTTTTATGAACTGGCAGCTTTTTAGGCCAGAAATGAATTAACAAAAGAGTTTCTATAAAAATAATAAATAATAAAAATTTAATGAGGCTTGCAGTAGGATTGGATTTTTTTTGTTTTTTATTTTTCATCTCTAGTTTTACTATAAACTTTTATTCCTTTTAATAAATCAACAGCTCGCATAAGCTGATTATCTTTTTGATAATCCCTAGGGATCTCTTGGTCAATTTTTTCTTCTAGGCCATCGAACATCTCTTCTCTTTTCTGGGTCTTGCTTTCGGTTTTTTCTGTCTTGTATTCCGTTATAAGCTCTACGGTGATATCTGGCTCTATGCCTTTTTCATGAATAATTTTTCCAGAAGGAGTGAAATATCTGCTTGTGGTAAGTCTTAAGGCAGAACCATCACTTAAAGGGATTACAGTTTGGACCGATCCTTTACCAAATGTTTTAGTGCCTAAAATTATAGCTCGCTTATAATCCTGGAGTGCTCCTGCCATAATCTCGCTTCCGGAAGCAGAACCCTCATTAACTAAAATAACCATCGGCCAATCTAAGTACGGATTTTTATTGCGGGAAGTGAATTCTAAGTTTTGATCTGGAGTCCTTCCTTTAGTATAAACTATAATTTTTCCTGGCTCGATAAACATCTCAGTTGCTCTAATAGCAATTTCTAAAAGTCCACCGGGATTATTACGTAGATCAATAATCAGGCTATCCATACCTTGACTTCGAATTTTAGAAATAGCATCTTCTAAATCACCCGGTGTGGTTTCGCGAAATTCCACTATTCGAATATAGCCAA
>JBFMBJ010000186.1:0-2251 GCA_040755235.1 Candidatus Omnitrophota bacterium | reverse complement strand
AGCTGGGATTTGATAAAAGGGGGCGAGCGTTTTTTTGAGGTAACAAAAAAATTTCATAACGCGCTTCATGGAAAACTTTGTGAAATTACAAAAGAAGATTTCGAAATTTTTATGGAAACAAGCCAAAAAAATATTGAAGAAATGAATATTTACGGTGATATTGTTTTTGTACATGATCCACAGCCGATAGCTTTAATAAAAAAGAAAACAATAAATAAATGGATTTGGCGTTGTCATATTGATGTATCTAATCCAAGTATGTCGGTTTGGAATTTTTTAAAAGAATTTATCATTAATTATGACGCTAGTGTATTCTCTAGCCCTAATTTTTCGCAAAAATTACCCATTCGACAATTTTTAATTTCTCCTTCCATAGATCCCTTGAGCGATAAGAATAAAGAATTGCCCGAAGAAATTATAGATAAAGTATTAAATAAATATAATATAGTAAAAGATAAATTTATAATTAGTCAAATTTCTCGTTTTGACCGTTTAAAGGATCCATTGGGTGTTATTGAAGCATATCGTATGGTGAAAAAATATATCGATTGCCAGTTAATTTTGGCTGGCGGGACAGCTGCTGATGATCCTGAAGGAATAAAGGTTTTAGAAGAAGTCCAAGAAAAAGCAAAACAAGATCCCGATATCCATATTTTATTATTGCCACACAACGATATTGAAATAAATGCATTACAACGTGCATCAACAATTATCGTACAGAAATCAATTAAAGAAGGCTTTGGTTTAACCGTTGCAGAAGCATTATGGAAGGCAAAGCCTGTAGTTGCTACAAACACAGGAGGAATTTCTCTACAAATTAAACATAAATATTCGGGCCTATTATGTCATTCCATAGAGGGGGCGGCTTTTAGTATTAAACAACTTTTAAATGCTCCAGAATACGCTAAAAAGTTGGGAGAAAATGGTAAAGAACACATCCGCAACAATTTCTTATTGACCCGCCATTTGAAAGACTACATGCTTCTTTTTCTTTCTTTGTATCATAACGAAGATATCATTTATTTATAAAATAAGATACTATCAATTATTACTTTATACCCCAGAACCTTTTGCAACAGGCAGGCAAAATTAAACACTAGCCATTAATTTTTGCTTGACAAAATATATTTTTTTGTTAAAATAGTTAATATAGTTAACAATTAATCAACTTAACTAATTTTTAAGATATGACTGACCAAGAACTGCAAAAATTTACCTCTGAATTAAATCAAATCATTCCTATAATTTTTAGGGAAATGTTCAGAAGGCAGACCTATTTAGCTAAAGGGAAAATCAGCCCGCCTCAACTTTTAATTTTAGATTTGTTAGATAAAGAAGGCCCTTGTAAAATGTCGGATTTGGCAAAATTAATGTCTGTTTCGGGTCCTGCAATTACAGGTTTAATAGATCGTTTAGAAAAAACAAAATTAGTAGTGCGTATCTTTGATGTTAAAGATCGCAGAATTATTCAGATCAATATAACCCCCCAAGGTAAAAGATTGTTGGAAAAAATCTCCCAAGAACGCCAAAAATTAATTAATGAAGTTTTTTCTAAATTAACCCAAAAAGAAAGAAATCAGTATTTAGCTATTCTAAAAAAGGTGCAAACAATTTTGCTAAAAAATGTTTAAAAAGATAATTTTAACGATATTTTTTATTAGTATATTTTACGTAACTTCTTATGCAGAAGACACTTTTGAGCTTGATTTAAATAAGGCAATAGAAATAGCTTTAAAGAATAATCTTGATGTTAAAATTGATAGAGAAGAAATAGATATTAAGCAAGGGCAAATCCAAGAGGCAAAATCGGGTTTTTGGCCACAAGTGGAATCGAACTTTGCCTATACGCGGACTAATGAACTCTACCCAAAAAATCTGGATACGATTAGCAACACAGTTGGTATAAAATACAATCTTTTTGATTGGGGCAGGACTAAAAATTTAGTAAAAGCTAGTAAAGCTGGTAAACATATTGAAGAAGCAAATTTAGACCTTCAAATTCAGGATTTAATTTATCAGGTAGCCTATAATTTTTATACCATTTTACTTTCAGAAGACTTTGTAAAAGTAAACCAGGAGTATTTGGAATTAGCTAAGCTAGTTTTTGAAACTAATAAAGAGCGTTTTAGAAAAGGCTTGGTCTCGCAAGAAGATTTACTAAAAGTTGAAGAAGATGTTCTTTTAAGGACGCAATTATTAGAAGATTCAATAAATCAATTAGAGATTTTAAAAAATAATCTTAAAAAAATAT
>JBFMBJ010000185.1:0-2257 GCA_040755235.1 Candidatus Omnitrophota bacterium | reverse complement strand
TCTGCTTGTAGAATTAGTTTTTCTTTATCTATTGCATCTTGAGGAAAACTAGCTATGCCCATAGAAACAGTAAATTGGATCATTTCTCGACGCACAGTTATGTTATTGCTTGCAATTTTTTTGGATAAACTTTCTGCCAATTCCTTGGCTTTTTCTTTTGATATCTGTGATAAAATTACTGCGAATTCCTCTCCGCCAAAACGACTAACAATGAAGCCGCCTTCCTGAAAAGTATCTAATAAAATCTTGCTAAGATTTTTTAAGATAACGTCTCCGACAATGTGCCCAAATTGGTCATTATAATGTTTAAAATTATCGATATCTATCATCAGTAAACTTACTGTTGTTCCTTCTATGGAGGCACGCCTTAATTCTCCTTCTAGCCGTTCCATCAAATATCGACGCAAATATAATCCCGTTAAACTATCTTTAATAGCTAATTCTTCTGTATTCTTATAAAGATGTATGTTTTCTATAGCCACTGCACCTAAATCAGAAATAATCGCCAAAAGCCTTAAATCTTCTTGCGAGTAAACATTCGAATAAGGACTATCTAGACGCAAAATTCCTATAAATTGATTATTACTAATCATGGGAACACTTATTAATGACCTGGTCTCTCTAACCTCTTGATGATTAATCTTTTCTAAATCAAAACGAAAATCCTTTTTAATATCTTCAATAAGAAGTGGGCTTACGTGTTTTAAAACCCAAATATCAAAAATATCACCACTAGATAAAATTGTTCGATTTTTATGAATTTTGTCTTTGCGTAAAGAAAGGATTAATTGGTGGGTTTCCTGATCCAAGAGATAAATACTTACAATACAAGATTTATCTATTCCAAGAATTTTAAATGAGATACTGGAAAGCTTTTCTAAAACATCGTCTAATAGAAAATTTTGGCTCAGGCTTTCTATTAAGTCTTTTAATGATTCATATTTTTTTATTTTTTCTGATAAATATTTTGTTCTTAAGCGAGTTTCTCCTAGGTTTTCTTCTAAAATATTATTTCGTTCTAAACATTCTTCATTTTGAATAGCAATAAAATTTTTTTTAGTTTTTTCTTTGCGGAATATATTATAAATTAAAACAAAATTTAAAAAATAAATTATTAAAATTAACAATATAGTTGTTTTAAAATAAATAAAAGTAACAACAGGAAGGGCTATAAAGAGGATTATCTGAAAGACAAAAAACTTTTTAAATAATTGTTTCTTGGGTATCTTTATCAAAAAAGTGCACCTTGCTCATATCAAAAACAAGATCCATTTCTTGATTGACAGGCGGCTTATTGTGGGCGCCCACTCTGGCAATAAAATTATGACGTCCGGTATTTAAATAAAGATAAACTTCTGAACCCATTGGCTCCACTACCTCGCAACTTACCTTTACTGTATTTTCTGGGGGAGCGCTGGAAACAAACAATTTATCATAAATATCTTCGCTGCGAATACCAAGAATTACTTCTTTTCCAATATAAGGAGTAATTTTTTTATGCATCTCCTCTACAAGTTTTACTAGAATTTTTCCTTCATCAAAATAAATACGGCCGTCTTTTTTAATAATTTTCCCTTTCATAAAATTCATTGGAGGGGAACCGATAAAACCAGCTACAAACCTATTTTTGGGTTTATCATAAATAGCTATAGGCTCATCGACCTGTTGAACAACTCCATCTTTCATTACTGCTATACGATCGCCCATAGTCATAGCCTCCACCTGGTCGTGAGTTACATAAATCATCGTAGTTTGTAATCGGATATGAAGTTTATGAATTTCTGTACGCATCTGAACACGCATTTTTGCATCAAGATTACTTAAAGGCTCATCAAACAAAAATACCAGTGGTTTACGTACAATCGTGCGGCCCACAGCAACGCGCTGCCTTTCCCCGCCGGAAAGTTCCTTTGGACGGCGTAAAAGCAATTTCTTAATACCTAAAATTTCAGCTGCTTCATTAACACGTTTTGCAATTTCATCTTTGGGGTATTTACGCAGCCCTAGACCAAATGCCATATTTTCAAAAACAGTCATATGCGGGTATAAAGCATAATTTTGAAAAACCATGGCAATATCTCTATCTTTAGCAGGGATATCGTTAACTAACTTATCGCCGATATAAACCTGGCCTTCGCTTATCTCTTCAAGCCCTGCAATCATACGCAAAGTTGTAGATTTGCCACAACCTGAAGGCCCAACCAAAACCATAAATTCTTTACTTTCGATATCAAGGTTAACTTTATCAACCGCCCTT
>JBFMBJ010000184.1:0-2269 GCA_040755235.1 Candidatus Omnitrophota bacterium | reverse complement strand
AATATTTTAATGACATTAATAAGTTAAACAAACTTTATAACAAAAATCAGTATATTTTTAGAAAACATAATTTAGAGAAAAGTATATCAAGTCTCACTTGTTTGTTGGATGTAGGGACAATGTTGCCAAAGGGGGATTTAAAGTTTAAATTAGTTAAACAAGATGGAAAAGTTAAAACTTATCAATTGGTCGAATGGGACAAAATAATTCAAACATTTACCCTTTCTGCTTATTTTCTGTTAAATGAAGATAAAGCTGTTAACCTAGTGGAACAATTGAAGGATAAAGATATTAACGCAGAATTTAATCAACTGAAGAGTTTTGTATCTGACAAGCTAACTTCTTTGACTTTTGAATTAGACAAGTTGACTTTATATAACGATAATGCAAAGCAGGCAAACTTAAATATCAGACAAAGCAAGTATTATGATGACTTGTAGAATATATCATTACATACCGTGTTACAGATTTCATCCAATAGGGAGCAGGTTAGCGTTAGCAAGAGTGAAATTAGCTAAATTAGCACAAGTTCTTTAGAAAATTCATAAAAGATACTGGCTTCCTCAGAAAATAACCAATTCTGAATTTCGTCCACGATAGGAAGTTTGACTTTCTAACCCTCTGTGATAGAATATATCACAGAGGGTTTTTGTTTGGAGTAAAATAAACAAAAAGGAGGGCCTGGTGTGGAATTTATTTAAAATAGGGATTATGGTTTTTTGTATATTTATTTTGAGTTCTATGAATACATTTGCCGAACAACCCAATATGCCTGTAATACAAGCAGAATTTCAAAAAATCGACGCAAATAAAGACAGCCTTTTAATTCCCGGAGAAATGCAAGCCTACCAAGAAAAAAGATTTGACGAATTAGATAGGGATAAAAACGGAGTCCTTGATAAAGAAGAACTAGGACAAGATAAAACAAAGATGTTTGAAAAAGCCGATAAAAATAAAGATGGAAAAATCACCCGCCAGGAATCTGATTTACAATTTAAAGAATATCTTAATGAAATGGATTCTAATAAAGATGGCAAGGTATCAGAAAAAGAATATAAAGAGTATTGGCCGATGGTAATTAAGTTTTAAAATTTAAAGTCTAGTTTATAATAAAATTTTATTCATAAATTACTAAAATAAGTAGGTGATAAAATGTCAGAAGAGGCCTTTTTAGAAAAAAAAGAAGACAGTATCGCAATTCATATTTTTTCTGTATCTGCTGCGATGGTTGGGGTGTGTCTTACAGTTATAGGAATCTTAAGTCTCATTCATGCTTCTACAAAAGTTGATACGCTCGGCGATGATATTACTGCTTTAGATAGTATAACCTTTCTTGCCTCATGTATAATTTCTTATATTGCAATAAAAACAAAAATGAGTAAACGTAGACTCTTACTGGAAAAAATAGCAGATAGTATTTTTTTGACAGGACTTGCGTTGAGCGTTCTGGTATGCATATTTATTGTATATAAGGCACTTTGATTTATATCCCATAAAAAGAGTTTTTATAACCAAAAGAATTAAATTATGAAAGTGAAAAAATATTACTTATTTGTATCTTTATTGCTTATTTTATATTTTTTTGGTAATGCGCAGGCAGATACCGTATATCTTAAAAATGGCCGTAGTGTGGAGGGGATAATAAAAACGCAAACAAATGATTTTATAGAAATTGAGATTAGTGGTGGAGTAGTCAAGTTTCCCAAAGATGAAATCTCTTGGACCGTAGAATCTTCCGACGGAGTAAAGAGGCAGCTTCGTGAAAAATGGGAGCATGAGAAAATTGATACAGAAAGAAAAATAGATAAGCAAGATAGATTAGAAAGTTTAAAACCAAAGCATGTTGAATTTATGCGCGATCAACAAAGTATGATTATCGATGTAATTATTAATGCTAAATTAAATGTCAAGCTCATTCTTGATACAGGCGCATCATTGGTAGTTTTGCGAAAAGATCTCGCAAAAGAGTTAGGTATTGATACAAGTAATCTGAATTCGGATATGAAAATAATACTAGCTGACGGAAGAGAGGCCAAGGCCAAACACATAGTGCTTCGCAGTGTAAGAGCCGGAGAAAGTCAGGCAGAAAATATAGATGCAGCAATTCTTATTGATGATACTAAGAATTCTTTATTAGGTGATGGTGTATTAGGGATGTCATTTTTGAAGCATTTTAATTTCAAAATTGACCAGAAAGAAAATAAATTAATTCTTGAGAAACTCCCCTAATAATCTTTTAGACATACAAAATAATTAAACACTAATTTTA
>JBFMBJ010000183.1:0-2270 GCA_040755235.1 Candidatus Omnitrophota bacterium | reverse complement strand
ATTTACAGTCATTACAATAAAGCCAAACCAAATCATTGGTGAAGAGATTAAATATTTTAGAAACATGATAAACTCTAAAATATTATTTAAATTTAGAATTGGAAATAAAAGAACACCTTTTTTAAAACAAACTTGTGCAGCGCTTTCTAAGATATCGGTAGCAACAATTAAAAGAAAAATTTTTAAAGTCAGGTGACCTTTTCTCATATTTTATTCATTTTTTTTAAGAATTTTAAATCTTTATCCTGATTTTCAGGCTTAAAGAATAAAAGCCCCAATTTAAAAAATGGCTCCAATATTCTGTTGCATGGTTTCATATAAAAGAAATTTCTTTCAAAATCAAACTTAAGCCTTTTTTTTGGTTCATAACCAAATCCGCCGCTCTTTAAATATCTTATATTATTTTTTATACACCAATCCATTCTATCTAAAAAAGTAATAAAGTAAAGATTATATTTGTAAAGAATTTCGTAATCAAAGCCAATATAATGCGCAAGCATGGTGTTATTTATTATAGAAGATACTTCAAAAGAAACAATTTTCCCATTTAATTTCCAGATGAAGAAAAATGTTTCCTTCGGCATGTTTTTAGTTAAATTAATAAAAAAATCCTTACTGATTATTTCAAAGATTAAATCATTGTTTTTTACAGTATTCAAATATAATTCATAAATGAGGTCAATATCGCAAGAACAATTATTTTTTATTTCAAGGTTCAAGGGAGGGAGCTGTGAATATTGCTTTATTTTTCGGCGCATATCGTAACGCGTAGCATGACTTAGATTTTTTAGATATTCTTCAATATTTTTAAATTTAATTTCTAATTTAGTATTGGGATAACTTTCTATGCAAGAAAAGCCATTTTTTTTCATGATATTTGCATATTTTACAGAAAAATCCTTAAAATTAATAAGTAGGGCTTTTTCTTCTTTAGCTATTTTATTTATTTCTACAATAATTTTTTTAAATAATAATTCTATGTTAGATATATTTTTATCTATGCCGATACCGCCATTATTATTGATATTACCGATAAAGACCGTTTTTATATTTAATAAACGAGGAAATACTTTTTTGAGCATTTCAGTAATTTTTTTGAAATATCCCTGTACGGATATATCAATAGGAAAACTTAAGATAAATAAAGGTACAATTGCGATGATCCTGGTTTCTTTATAAAAAAGGATATAATAGAACTTAACTTTATTTTTTTCAGATTCTTCCAAGGTTTTGAAATAAAAATAGCGATTTTCAATTTGATAGTCGAAGAATTCATCCCAAAGCAGAGAATCAATATCATTTATGGTATTTATAACTTTTACTCTAAATTCAGACATAAGATTATTATAACACAATATTCTATATTTAAAAGTTGACTTGACAAAAATATATCTTTAAAGTATTATAAAAAAACACTTACTTTGCAAAGAAGCAAGGGAAGGTTTCAGGAAAGTCATTAAAAAATAAGACAAAGACGTCTAAAATAGCAAGGGACGTCTTTTTTATTTTTTTTATCCAAGTGTGCCTAAAAAAATGGCAATATTTGCATAAAAGATAGACAATGAAAGGAGAAGGGTTATGAACTTACGCAGTCCGGGTGGAAATGATGCCACACGCACATTTAACCGCTCAAAAAATGTAGTGCCTTGCTCAGGGTTATGTTCTAGATGTTTAGAATCCTGCCGAGGAAATTGTGAGGTTTTTAAATCATCTTTTAGAGGACGAGAGGTTATTTATCCCGGTCCATTTGGGGAAATGACCGCAGGAGGCGATAAAGATTATCCAGTTGATTATTCACATTTAAATATTCAAGGTTATGCAGCGGGTGCAAAAGGATTACCCAAAGGCGTAGAAGGCGGTCCAGATACAGCAACTTTTCCTGGTGTAAATGTAGAAACTGAATATGGCTGGGATAAAAAAGTGAAAATGAGAGCACCGATTTTTACCGGAGCCCTGGGTTCCACAGAAATTGCCCGTAAAAATTGGGAGCATTTTGCAGTGGGTGCGGCGATATCAGGTGTAACCATTGTCTGCGGTGAAAATGTCTGTGGTATTGATCCAAAATTACAATTGGATTCAAAAGGTAAAATCACTAGTGCTCCGGATATGGATAGACGTATCGAGACCTATAAAAAATTCCATGATGGCTACGGCGAAATTTTAGTACAGATGAACGTAGAAGATACACGATTGGGCGTGGCTGAATATGTACGCAAAAAGCATAAATTAGAAACCATTGAATTAAATGGGGACAAGGTGCAAAATGTATT
>JBFMBJ010000182.1:0-2271 GCA_040755235.1 Candidatus Omnitrophota bacterium | reverse complement strand
GCACTATGTTCGACAAACGCAACTTCAGCACTAAACGATTCACCTATAAAAGAAAAAGCAAATAAGATCATAAAAATAAAACTTGTACGATAGACAACCTTTTTCACGACTCCCTCCTTATTTTATATTCAGCAACTCTTTTTCAATCTCTAAAAGCGCAGACTCTACCTCTTGGCTTAACTTATCGCCTAACTTAATAGACTTAGGCTGGATTCCTAAAATATAAATAGGTACCTCAATATTTTTTTTTATATAATCGCAGAAAAGCTCAAGGCTGTAATTATGGGTAAAAAAAAGATTCTGGCTAAATAGCTCTTCAGGTTTAAAAATTTTCCAGGTTCCAGGTTTTGCCTTAAAATCAATTGCATCAATAAGCCAAAGATAAGAGGGTTTAAATTCTACTATTTTACCTGCATAATTTTCAGGAGTTATGCCAGCGTCTATTATATTAATCTTTGCCTTTAACCGTTGGGCTAAGATAGAGCCCGCTGCATCATCACCTTTTAAGACATTACCAATTCCTAAAATTAATGTTTTCGAATCTATTTTCACTGCCGACAGATAATTTTATGAATGCGCCTTAGACTCAACAGATAGAAAAAGGTAATAATAAACACGCTTTGCAATAGAATAGAAATTGTGTCGGTTTTTATGCTGGTCATTCCTAAATTCTTAAGAGAAATACCTAATACTTGACCAACAGGAGGAACAAAAAAGAAGCTGATATCGATAATTTTTCTAAGCCAAATAATCTTACTCTCTAGAAGGAGATTTTGTATTTCAACTCTTAGGATAGAAGTTATAATAAACAGGAATGGAAAAATTGCGCTTAAATTAGAAGGCCACAGACAAAAGAAAAAGACAGCTAAAGATAAATAAAGAAATACCAAAATTGACACGGGAAGAAGGCTAAAAACAGCCAAAGAAAGATGCTCTTTAGAAAACACGGCGATTATTAACAAAACTTCTGATGAAAGAATAAGCCAAAAACTTAAAATTACGAATAATATTCCTAAACTAGTGCCTAAAAGTAACTGGGATGTAGTTATAGGTTTAGAAAGCATAAAGGTGAGGTTATCTTTCTGGAATTGACGCATCAGGAGAGAAAATGTAAGAAAAATGCTTAAGAATATCAGGAAGATATTAATAGCGCCTAAGCCGGCGCTGATTGCATTTATAGCTGGCTCGTAATTGTTAAAGTTAGCCAATTGTGGCATTACAAAATACAGGATAGAAGAGGAAACAAATATTGCTGCAATAATAGTGAATATCAAAAAAGTCGCGCCAAAGCCCAAACACATTACCAGCCGGGCTATTTCTAAAATTTTTTTAATCATGATGAATTCTCAAGAAACTAAACCAATAAAAACATCCTCCAGGGTGCCTTTCTCTGATAAAGATCTGCTCGGTCCGTAAAATTTTATTCTGCCGGCTTTTAAAATCGCAAGGCGATTACATAATTTTTCTACCTGGCTTAATATATGTGAGCTAATAATAACAGTCTTAGTCTGAATTTTGAAATTATTAATAATTTCAACTAAGTCCTTTACTACTAACGGGTCTAAATACACCGTAGGCTCATCTAAAATTAGTAAGTCAGGGTCATTTAATAAGGCGCAAGAAAGCCCTGCAATTCTCTTCTGTCCGCTTGATAAATCCCTAATACGCTTCTTTAATAAGTCTTTCAACTTTAGATGTTCAACCACCCAATCAATGCGCTGTCTGCTAAACTTCAGGCTAAAATTAAAAATGCGAGTTAAGAACTGTAGTAGTTCAATCAAAGAAATATAATCCGGTAGATAGTTTTCTTCAGAGAGAAATCCTATTCTCTGGTAAAAATCTCTATCCTGATTATCAAGCCTATGACCAAAAATATTAACCTCGCCCGAAGATGGCGGCAATAACCCTGCTATTATATTTAGGGTAGTGGTTTTGCCTGCTCCATTAGGGCCTAAAAGCGCAAAGATGTCACCTGGCTCAACAGCTAAAGTCAAATCCTCTACTGCGCAAATAGTCTCTTTAGAAAAAGGACCAAGTCGGCGAGTATAATATTTTGTTACGTTTTTAACCTCAACAACATATGACATGGCTTTAAATTTTTATAATAACACAATTGGGTAGGGCTTACAAGGGTTAAACGGCAGACGAATTGACTCACATTAAATGTTACCCGAAATAACTTTTCAAGGTATCGTTGACTCATAATTAATGTTACCCGAAAATATACCCTAAAAGGGGGTGTATTTTCATGAGTCCACGAGCCAGAATGGA
>JBFMBJ010000181.1:0-2289 GCA_040755235.1 Candidatus Omnitrophota bacterium | reverse complement strand
CTGAAACCATATTCTTCAAAATTAGCGTGTCTTTCTTTAGCTCATCTTCTCCTAAAATAATTACAAAATCAACCCCTAAATCATTGGCTTTGCGCAGTTGGGCTTTTAAAGATTTATTCTCGTAATCCATTTCGCAAGAAATACCCGCACTACGCATCTGATCTAATAAAATAAAACCTTTAGCTTTTGTTTTCTGGCCTAAGGTAATTAAATAAGTGTTTAAATTTGGTCTCTCTTTTAAACTTTCAACCTTTAAACTTTTAACTAACAGTAATCTTTCCATACCAAAAGCAAATCCAATTGCAGGAATTTCTTTACCACCTAGTTCTTTAATCAAACCATCATATCTTCCGCCCGCACCCAAAGCATCTTGCGAACCTAAGTCAGGATGACTGATTTCAAAAACTGTACCGGTATAATAATCTAGTCCGCGCACAAGATGCGGTGTAATTATGTATTTTATTTTTGAAAAATCTAAGATATTTTTTAAATCTTGGAAATACGAAAGGCAATCTTTACAAAGATATTCTTTATAATCAATTTTTATTTTTTGAATTAAGGCACGGCACGCTTCATTTTTACAATCTAAAATCCTAAAAACATTTCTGGTGTAACGATTTTGGCAATCCGGACAAAAATGATTAATTTCGTTCTTTAAAACCTTTCTTAAGATTTCGGCGAATTTCTTTTTATCTTCTGGACAACCCAGGGTATTTAATTTAAATTCGTAACCGTCAATACCAAATTCTAAAAGTAATTTTGTTGCTAAATTTATGACTTCTGCATCAAGATATGGATCTTTCGCACCAATTGCTTCAACTCCCAAATGGTGGAATTGACGCAGTCTGCCTTTTTGTGGGCGTTCTGCCCTAAACATCGGCCCAATATAAAAAAATTTGCTAAAGCCAGCTTTATTTTCAAGGCTATTTTCTAGATATGCTCTTACAATGGAAGCAGTGGCTTCTGGCCTTAAAACATAGTTTTCCTCATCGCGAGGAATAACAAACATTTGTTTTTCGACAACTTCTGTATGCGCGCCCAAAGAACGCTTAAATAATTCAATATCTTCAATGACGGGAGTGCGAATTTCTTGGTAGCCATAGAGAGAAAATATCTTACGGCCAATATTTTCAATATTTTGCCATTTATAGGATTCTTCTGGCAGGATATCTTTTGTTCCACGCGGTGCTTTAAACATAATTATTTTATTTTATATTTATAGCGTTAAGGGCGCCCCGACATTCCATCGGGGCGCCCTATTCATTTTTAATTTATTCTATATTGATACGGCGATATTTTGGCATTCAGCGCTTGTAAAATTTCGCCTCTTATTTAATTTTCTGCTTCATTTCTAAACCCGGCTTAAAAATAGCTACTTTGCGGGCAGGGACCGGTACTATCGCACCTGTACGCGGATTCCTTCCTGTGCGACTACGTCTTTCCTTAGTCTTAAAAATTCCGAAGTTACGTAACTCTACTCGGTCACCCTTGCTTAGGGCGTCAACAATATAATCAAAGGTCTTCTGAACTACCTTTTTTACGATTATCTGCTTTATCCCGGTGTCGTCGGATATTTTTATAACAATATCTTTCTTAGTCACCTTCCACACCCCCTTTACTATACGTAAATTTTACTTAAGTATAATATCATCAAAGCCTTATAATGTCAAGGAAAACCTTTTTTCGCCTACTAAAGACTCGATTTCTTTTACTAATTCTTCGTTTGGCTGGACAAAAAGATCCTGCCCCACTAAAACCTTTACTTTAGAACGGTTATTTGTATCCAAATGCAGATAAACCGGGACTTTTCCGGGAAATAAGCTTAATTTTTCTTTAATACTTGTAAAAATATTTTCTCTGACACCTGACAAATCTATTTCAATTGCATTAATTAATTTATAAAATTCTTCCAAAGGAATAAGTTCGCTGGCAATAATTTTTGGCGTATCTTCTTTTAAATTTAAGCGGCCTTTAATTAAAATAATCCTATTTGGTTGAATTACCCTGGAATATTGCCTGTAGGCATTAGGAAAAACTAAAACCTCTACTTCTCCTTGTAAATCCTCTAGCTTTAAAATAGCCATTTTTTCATTTTTTGCACGAGTGGTAGCATTTTTAATCTTGGCTATTAGGCCTGTAATTTTAACTTCTTTACCATCACCTGAATTTTTTAAATCCTGTGTGGAAGAAAAAGAGAATCTTTTTAAATATTCTGAATAACGTGCCAAAGGATGTCCGCTAATGTAGAAACCCAGCATTTCTTTTTCAAAAGATAAAAGTTGCGGTTCG
>JBFMBJ010000180.1:0-2291 GCA_040755235.1 Candidatus Omnitrophota bacterium | reverse complement strand
TAGGATTTTATATTTGCGTTTAAAGAATTTCAAATTTCCCAAAAGTAGACTACAATTAAAAAGAATAAAAAATTTTCAAATTATAGATGATAGTTATAATTCTAATCCCTCATCCTTAGTCCATGCATTAGAGGCTTTTAAAAAATATACGACGGTCGGGAAAAAGGTTCTAGTTTTAGGAGATATGCTTGAGTTAGGTAAATATCAGGATAATTTTCATCGAGAAGTTGCTAAAGATATTATTTTAGCAGGCATAAATATTCTTATTACAGTAGGAGAGGCTTCAAGCTTAACAGCACAAACATTAAGAAACCTTGGTTTTAAAGATAGAAAAATTCATATCTGCCAAGATATAAAAGATGCGCAATCTAGACTCCTAGATTTACTCAAAGAAGATGACGTAGTGCTTCTTAAGGGCTCTCGGAAGATGCATCTAGAAAAAATTATTGAAGGGATCTAATGCTTTATTATATTTTGTATCCATTAAAAGATTATTTTTTCTTTTTTAATATTTTTAAATATATAACCCTGCGTTCTATCGCTGCCGGCGTAACTGCTTTTATTATTAGTTTAATTCTCGGGCCGTGGTTAATAAAAAAACTGGCTCTTCTAAAAGTCGGAGAAAATATACGCAGTAAAGAAGTAAGCACATCTTTGCATGATTTGCAAAATCATAAAAAAGGTACACCTACCATGGGCGGCATTTTAATTTTTATAGCAACTATTGGTTCTACTCTTTTATGGGCTAATTTATTTAACAGATTTATTATTTTAGCAATTTTGAGTTGTGTATGGTTAGGGGTATTGGGTTTTTTAGATGATTATACAAAATTGACTAAAAAGCGCTCCCGTGGTCTTGGTGCGCGGCAAAAATTAATTTTTCAATTTATTTTTGGACTTATTGTAGGAACCGTATTATTCCTCGATCCATTTTTTACGACAAAATTAGATATTCCTTTTTTAAAGAATCTCATTATCGATTTAGGAATTTTTTATATACTTTTTGTAGCTTTTGTAATTACAGCAACTTCGAATGCAGTGAATCTTACTGACGGCCTTGATGGTTTGGCTATCGGTTGTGTGATTATGGCAGGTCTTGCTTTTACAGTCTTAAGCTATGTTTCAGGAAATATTAATTTTAGCCACTATCTTTTGATTCCCTATATCCCTGGCGCAGGAGAATTGACTGTTTTTTGCGCGAGCATTGTGGGAGCGGCTTTAGGATTTTTATGGTTTAATGCGTATCCCGCAACAATTTTTATGGGCGATGTAGGATCCTTGATGTTAGGAGGCGCTTTAGGAACAGTAGCGGTTTGCATAAAAAAAGAATTACTCTTAGGAATTGTTGGCGGTATTTTTGTTATTGAAGCAGTATCTGTAATTTTACAGGTAGGATCATTTAAATTACGTAAAAAAAGAATTTTTAGGATTGCACCCCTCCATCATCATTTTCAGATGTTGGGTTGGCAAGAACCAAAGGTAATTGTACGATTTTGGATTATTGCAAGCATTTTAGCAATGCTTACCTTAGTTACTTTAAAATTAAGATGATTAAAGATTTTAAAAATAAAAAAGTTACAGTAGTTGGCCTTGCGCGAAGCGGTGTCGCGGCAAGCCTATTCCTGAAAGATTTAGGAGCAAAGGTCTATGTTACCGATAAATCAAATGATTCTAAAATTCAAGCTGAAGCAAAGGAATTAAAAGATTTAGGTATGACCGTTGAAACAGGTTCCCATACGCAAGATTTTATTAAAAATAAAGATTCGGTAGTTTTAAGTCCAGGAATAAAAAGCGATGCCTTGCCTGTTATCTGGGCAGAAAAATTTAAAATACCGATTATTAGCGAAATTGAACTTGGATCAATCTTTTGCAAAGGCAAAATTATTGCGATTACCGGCACTAACGGCAAAACCACAGTTACTACCTTAATCGGAAAAATTATTGAAGCAAGCGGTAAAAAAGCCTTTATCTTAGGAAATATTGGCACGGCTTTTTGTCAGTTTGCAAAAGATGTAAAGCAAGATGAATTTGTTTCTTTAGAAGTAAGCTCCTTTCAGCTAGAGAGGATTATTAATTTTAAGCCATTTATCAGTGTCGTTTTAAATTTAACTTCCGATCATTTAGATAGATATAAAAATATGCAAGAATATTTGGAAGCCAAGAAAAATATTTTTAAAAATCAAGATAAGAGTTGTTGGACAATATTAAATTATCAAGATGATGCAATAAAAAATCTAGCTTGCCAAACACAAGCAAATGTTAAATTCTTTAATGATCAAAAAGATATAGAA
>JBFMBJ010000179.1:0-2331 GCA_040755235.1 Candidatus Omnitrophota bacterium | reverse complement strand
TATATCTTATATCCGAAGCTACAAAAATAAAGATAAAAAGAAGTATATAAATTCCTACAGATATCCATAGCAATTTATCCCTTTTTTCATATTTCTTAAACACAAAGTATAATATCAATGAAATTAATAAGATTAGGCCTAAATATTTAACTAAATCTATGGGGTTACGAAAAGATGAGTTTGTATATTCAAAAAAATTAAAAGGATTTTTTGCTACCAGCATTCTTTCTAAGATGATTTTATTCAAATTACCAAATCCTCCCATAACAAAATAATTCGAAAAATTCTTATTTCTCCAACAAATATCGTATATTGCAAAACCAATAAGAGATATTGTAAAAAAACAAAACAATCTCTTTATTTTTTCAATTATTTTATCCTTTGTAAAATAAAAAATAAGAATTAAAAAAATAGGAATAAAAAATGCTGAATTCATTTTAATCAAATACATTAAACCTAAAACTAAACCTGCTAAAAAATATCTCTTTTTAAATAAAAGAAGGAAGCATAAAGTAGTAAAAGTAGTTAAGGGTAAATCCATGTAAAATAAAATACTGAAACTAATTACTGCGGGACAAGTAGCAATAATTATAGCTGAATACCAACCGTCTTGGTCTGTATAAAGAGTTTTAGCTAATAGATAGGTAAAAAGAATTAATAAAGCGTAATAAATACCGTGATAAATTTGCGCTATATATGGTGAAATTCCCCCTGTTAATTTCCAGAGTATAACCAATAGAATATGCCATAAAGGCGGGGTGAGAAAAAGATAGGGAACTTCACCAGCCACATTACTATATAAAGGATCTTGAGCAACTATCTTGCCGGTCTTATATATTAATTTAGCAAAGCGATAATGATGGACTTCGTCACCAAGGCAAAGTTCTGAAGTCAAACCTACTAGTAACAATAGAAAGTAGCTGATTAGTATAAGTAAGAGTACCTTTTTAGGCATATTATTTAAGTTTCCCTCCCATCACTTTCCAAATTGCTATTTCTTTATTTTCAAAAACTAATTTTAGAAAATCATAAGTGGGAAGCTTTTCAATAAGCGTTTTTGAATAGCCTCCATAATGATGCCCTTTTGAATCATTATAAATTCTTGATTTTTTAACGGCGATATAATCTATATTGTGTGATTTTATTATATATTTAGCTTTTTCATCCTCTTCTAACCAAAAAAGATACTGATATTTTTTCATATCGCCCCAAAGTATCCTTCTTTCTGTCATCTCTATAAGATTTTCTTCTGGATACATTATTAAGGCATCAGGTGAAATGTTTTGCTTAATAAAATTAAATCCTTCTTTAATCCCCTGTGGTATGCGTCTTGTAATATTTACATAAGCTAAGGTTACAATTAACTGAAAAAAGCAAATTATAAAAAATGCTATCTTAATCCATTTTTTATCTAATAAGATTAGCGATTTTGAAGCCAAAATTACAACTAGTGGAATTATAGGCATAAAGTATCTTATATCCGTATTAAAATTGAAAAAATAAAAACTAATTAATAGATATCCTATTATCGGTATCCATAGAAATAAATCTTTTTTTTGGTATCTCTTAAAAATAATGTAGAGCGCTATGAAAATTAATAATGGCATACCTAGATATCTAACGAGATCAACCGGGTTTGTCAAATAAGAATTAAGATACACGCTAAAATTCCATTTAGTTTTTACTAACCTGCTAAAACCGCTAACTACACTGCTTTTTAAATTAATGTTCCGCCACCACATATCAGGTATTAGGAAACAGGCAAAAGTTGCTAAGAAATAGGCTGTATATCTGATTTTTTTTAATATTGTATCTTGATTGTAATAAAGAATAACAAAAATAAATATTGGTATAAAGAACAACGCATTTGTTTTGGTTAGATACATTAAACCAGCAATTATTCCTGCTATAAGGTATTTATTTTTTAATATCATTAGTAAACACAATACTGTAAAAACAGTTAAGGGGATATCAGTATAGAATAAAATACTAAAACTTATTATCATAGGCACTGTTGCAATAATTATCGCAGAATACCAGGCCTCTTTTTCCGTATAAAGCTCTTTTGCCAAAAAATAGGTAAAGAGAATTAATAAAGCATAATAAAAACTGTGATAGATTTTGGCTACTATAAATGAGATACCGCCAGTTAGTTTCCAAAGTATGACTAATAAAATATGCCATAAGGGCGGACTCACAAAAAGATATTTAGGATGAAAACTTATATTTGCATATAAAGGATCTTCGGCGACGCGTTTTCCTGTTTGATAGATTAATTTAGCAAAGCGATAATGATGGACTTCGTCACCAAGGCAAAGTTCTGAAGTCAAA
>JBFMBJ010000178.1:0-2338 GCA_040755235.1 Candidatus Omnitrophota bacterium | reverse complement strand
ATGCTTATGGTTAAAGAAAAATCTTGGATTTTATTTTTTTCTACATTTGTTCTTAATCTTTCCGCGCATTTATAAGCTGCCTCTTGCGGAGTTTCTATTAAGATAACGCTAAACTCTTCCCCTCCGTATCTGGCAACAATATCTGAAGAACGAGTGTTAGTTTTTATAGTCTTAGCGAGTAACTTTAAAATCTCATCGCCTTTTAAATGCCCATAATTATCATTAATATTCTTAAAGTGGTCAATATCTATCATTAATAAACTTATAGAATGAAGATATCTTTTTGTGCGTTCCAGTTCTTCTTTTAACCTTGCCGTAAAATATTTATGGTCGTATAATCCAGTTAGGCCATCGGTAATTGCTTCTTGATAGAGGCGGGCATTTTCAATTGCAATAGCTGCTTGGTTTGCCAGTGCCTCTAAAAGATCTAAATCGCTTTGCATATAAGGCTCGCCACTCTGCTTTCTGTCTAAGGTTAAAAGCCCATTAAGTTCGCTTTTATAAAATAACGGTACTGTTACTTCAGCGCTAAATTTATCTAATTCAGTAGTAAGTTTGCTAAAATCATTTTTATTTAATAAATTTTCTTGTTCTTCTTTAATAAAAATTTGTTTTTTATTCTTTATCCAATCGATGAGTCCATTTTTTATAGCATATTCTTTTTGGCTAGAGTCTTTTTTTAGGCCTAAGCTATGATAAACTTCAAAATTTCCTAAATCATTTTTCATAATTAAAGTTATCGTTTTTACTCGAAAACTTTGTTGTATGGTAGTAAATAAATAATTAAGTAAATTATCTAATTCTAAAATTGTAACTAGAGCCTTGCTAGCATCTTGTAAAATTTTTTGATAATTATACTTATCTTTAGCAACAAATCGATTTATTTTTCCAGAAACTATATTTCTAATAGGTGTAGCAAACAAAATTATGCCTAGTATCGTAAGAGAGATTATATTTGCTAAAACATAACCCATTCTTAATTGTAAAAAGCCAACAATAAAAATATGTAGAGTTATAGTAATTGTGCTTAAGATAATAAATACTAAAGTCTGTGATACGGCTAGGGTAATATCCATTAAGCGATATCTGATGATGGCGTAACTAGTTGCAATTACATGGAGGCACACTAAGATAGTAGCAAAGGGTGGAATCGGTATATTGTACCAAAGCAGATAATTAGTTGAGCCCGCAATTAACGCAAGAAACATTCCCAATAAAACATATTTTATTTGCTGTCGTTTTATTCCTGTACGAGCACGATAGGCCTTAAATAAAAGATAAAAAATATAGAAAAAATAAAACATCCAAACAATAAGGAAAGGATGAAATGCAATACCTGGTTTAGGCCAGAATTTAAAAAATAATGCTGGTTCAACACGATTAACAAAAAATGGAGTAAAGTCAAAAATAAGACAACTGAAGAAAAATATATAACCAAAAACTAGTATTTTTATTTTCTCTTTTACCAAGTCGAGAAGTTGTAATAAAAAATGTAGATAAAAAATCGGTATAAAAATTGCTCCTGCCATTAAACTCCTACACCAAAACAAGGCTTCGCTAGGAGTTTTAGAAATTTGCCAAAAATAATACGGAAATGCCCATACTAATAAAGAAATGGTAAATAAAAGAAACGGCGTATTTCTTTTTTTAAGATAAACAAAAAGTCCTAAAAATAAACTAGATATACCAATTATTAATGCAGAAATTGGGTAGTAGATCATATTTTTAAAAAATTATTAAGGCTTGCCGTAATCGTGAAATGGTATTGTTGGATTTTGGAAATCGTGTTCTTCTTTCTTCTTCTTTTCTTCTTGGGCGACTATTTTTGCAACATGAATTCTTACCACGATCGGCTCTTCAACTCCTAGGGTTTCTTGAACTTTATTCTTAATTAAATCTTGTAAGCGCATGGTCAGGTCAGGAATATTTGTTTCAGCGCGCAAAATTATTCTTAAATCAACCTCAAGGCCTTTTTTTCCGGCAATTACATCAGGGCGCAATTCTCTAATTTCATAAATACTACTAACCAGTCTTTTAATTAGATCTTCCACCGCAATAAGAGAAATTGTAACTTGTCCTAAAGGATTAGAAAAAGCAATTGTACGTTCTCTTTGTATTTTACCCAGTATTAATTGTGCAAAAGAAATACTTAAAAGTATTAAAAGTAAACCTGCTAAACCAAAAATAATTCTAGAATTCATTGGTTGAATAATAAAATCAACAATATTAGATAAATCACCAGGTGCAATCCACCTAAAAGAAAATGCAATCATTGCCCCGCCCACAAGAAAACTAACTGTAGTATAAAAGATAATTCCCAGTACTGTAAAAAATCTCA
>JBFMBJ010000177.1:0-2365 GCA_040755235.1 Candidatus Omnitrophota bacterium | reverse complement strand
AGTGACGGTGAATCTCTGTGCGCGTTCCTTGCTGCTCAATAACTTCAGCAGAAGAAACTACCTTTCTTTTATGATCTTGCGAAGTTAGATTTTTAAACACTAATGCACGCATTTTATTCACCTTCTATATTTTTTAGAAGCCGGACCAGCCCTCATTTGCCAACCCGGCAGTATCCTCACAAAGAAGGTATTATTACCTTCCGTGGCTGGTGAGGAGATTTTAAAAACTTTTAAAAAGTTTTACTAAACAACACATAAAAAATTATTTCTAAATTTTCATTAAAAGTATAACACCTAAGATTAAGGTATTCAATGGTTTAAGAGGATTTTAGGAAAGCGTTTTCTTAATAGAGAATTTACTTTAAGAAGGGTAAATTTATGCGCGGTTCTTTTTTATGTAACAGTCTATTAATATTAGACTTATGACGAAAAATCACTAGAACGCACAAGAAGAATGCCATCAAAATTAATTCTTTAGATTCTTTAAAAATTATTAAAAAAATTGGTAAAATTACTACACTTACAATCGAAGCCAAAGAAACAAATCTGCTAATTAAAAATACTAAAATCCAGACACAAATAACTATAATAAAGATTAACCAGAGACCCTTAATTTTAATCGCCAAGCCAATAAGCGCGCCTAAAGAAGTAGCCATGCCTTTACCGCCCTTACCCTTTAAAAATATTGTCCAAATATGACCACATACCGCGACAAGACCCAATAAAATAAAATACAATTCCTGCGAAATTAGCGTTTGTTGAAAGATATTCGATATTAAAAGAATTGCCAAAATTCCCTTTAAGCTATCTAAGATTAAAACAAAAATTCCGGGGCCCAAGCCCAAGACTCTAAAAGCATTAGTTGCGCCAACATTTCCAGAGCCAAACTGACGAATATCAATATTTTTTAGAATTCGTCCAAAAATATATGCGCTAGGTATAGAACCTATTAAATAACTAGCGGCTATTGCGATTATAATTTTTAATATCGGTATCATAAAGAATCTTAAAACCTCTTCTTATGTAAGATATTCCAGAAATTATAGTCATAATAAAAGCTATATTATAGATAATATAAGTAAATTTATTTTGTAATAAAATACTTATAATTACAAGCATCTGAAATGTAGTTGTCCATTTACCCAAAAGAGATGGTTTAATTTCTAAATCTTGGCGCACCATATAAATAACTAAAGATCCCAAGAGTATAATCACGTCTCTACTTATAACAGCAACCACAACATATAAGGGAATTTTTATGCCGCCAATAAAATCTCCCTGAAAATATAGAAAAATAAACGCACAAATTAAAAGTAATTTATCTGCCAAGGGATCTAAAATTGCACCTGCTTTGGTAATCTGTTTTTTGGTCCTGGCAATATAACCGTCTATGGCATCAGATAAAACTGCTAACAAAAAAACACCTAGTGCAATAAATCTTAAGAAATCCCGCTCTGGACTATAATATAAGATTAATCCTACAAAAAATGGTATGGTTAAAATCCTAAATAAAGAAATTTTATTTGCGATATTAATCATAAAAACACAGATTACACAGATTAAAAACACAGATTACACAGATTAAAAACTTATTTAGTTTTGTCATTTTATCAATCGTATCCGCTGCGGTGGCCAATAAATTAAAAAAGCCTGCCCTAAGAGATATTTTTTATTTAAAAACCCCCAATAACGGCTGTCTTTGGAAGAGCTACTATTATCACCTAAAACATAATAAGAATCTTCTGGCACAGTAATTTTTTCTCCCTCTTCTGGATATTCGCCGCGATTGTAATAAAAATGTTGGTTAAACGGCGCTTCATTCAATGGCTTATCATTTACATAAATAACGCCGTCTTTTATTTCAATAACATCTCCTGGTAAACCCACTAATCTTTTTATAAAATCGCGCTTAAGATCTTCTGGATAAATAAAAACAACCACATCCCCTCTTTTTGGGGCTTTAAAAGCAGGTAAATGTTTATTAGAAAAAGGTAATTTTGCGCCATAAATAAATTTACTGACTAGAATTCTATCCCCTTCTAAAAGAGTAGGCCGCATTGAACCAGTAGGAATTTTAAAAGCCTGAATTATAAAAGTGCGAATCAACAAAGCTAAAACCAAAGCAATTAAAATTGACTCAATCCATTCGCGCATTACAGATTTTTTTATATTCTTATTTTGTTTAAACACTTAATTTTAATACCTCCAAAAATGCCTCTTGGGGAATTTCTACTTTGCCAAATTGTTTGAGGCGTTTTTTCCCTTCCTTTTGCTTATCCCAAAGTTTGCGTTTACGTGTAATATCCCCGCCATAACATTTGCCTGTAACATTTTTTCCTACAGAACGAACTTTTTCGGAAGCAAT
>JBFMBJ010000176.1:0-2392 GCA_040755235.1 Candidatus Omnitrophota bacterium | reverse complement strand
AAAACTAATCTCATTTCCCTAAGATTGTAAATCTTTCCGGCTTTTGGCTTTGATGGCTTATTTTCTAAACCTACAACTATTGGTAGATTTTCATAGCTAACTGGATTAGAACGAGAAATAATCATCCCCTCTTTATCTATCAAGTAATAGCCTTCATATTTCAATTGGGCAATGGGCATACGCTTAGCCAAATCTACTACTATCGTATCTGGAAGATGGCGTATAATTTTAATTTGATTAAACTGTGGATATTTACTGATTAACTTATTCTTTATTTCTATTAAATCTACATCGAATATGTTTTTGCCTCTTAAATAATCTAAGTCGAATCTTGCTTCTTCTAGCTTTATAATGACATCTTTTACTTTAAAATACGATGAATCCTTAATAAGATAAATTGCTAAACATACCAAGCCAATAATAATAACGCCCAGTACTAGAAAAATTATTAACTTAATAGATTTTTTATTTTTATTTTTCACCCCGCGAGATACCCCTTTCTATAAACTTTATTTTTAAAACCACGACTATCCCCGTTACGCAAATTTCTAACGGGGTTTGTAACTAGACTTAAGCATCCTTAGACAAAGTTCATTAAACCCTATTCCTTTTATTTGGGCTGCTTTCGGCAGAAGGCTTGTTTCGGTTAAACCCGGAATAGTATTTACCTCTAAAACCATAGGCACATTATCTTCGTTTAAAATCATATCTACCCTTGAAAAACCACAACAACCCAAGGCTTTATGCGCCTTAAGTCCTACTACCTGAACCCTACTGGAAATATCTTCTGGTAATTGTGCTGGGACTATGTATTCAGTTACTCCTTTTTGGTATTTTGCATTATAATCAAAAAAAGAACTTTTTGGAACTATTTCAATCACCGGCAAAGAATTTTCTTCAAATATGCCAACAGTTAATTCCCTACCTTTAATATATTTTTCGATAATGATTTTTTCATCATAATTAAAGGCAATATCTATCGCTTGATTTAAATTTTCTTTTCGCATTACAAAAGAAACGCCTATACTTGAACCACCATTGCTAGGCTTTACTACCACTGGAAATTCGCTTATCTTCTTTAAAACATTTCTTTTAAATTTATTTTTATAAAATACCATAAATTCTGGAATAGGCAATTTATTTTTCTTAAAAATCGAGCGAGAGCTTACTTTATCCATAGCCAGCTTGCTTGCCCTGACCTTTGAGCCAGTATAGGGAATCTTTAATTTTTCTAGAATTTTTTGTATGGCGCCATCCTCGCCAAACTTACCATGCAGTGCAATAAATGCTAAATTTATACCGCTATTTTTTAATAGTTCTTCTATTTTTTTGGAATTATTTTCTTTTATATCAAATACCACAACATCTAGGCCTTGATTCTTTAAACTATTTAAAACAGCATTCCCAGACTTTAAAGAAATCTCCCTTTCGCTTGATATCCCACCCATTAATATGCCTATGCGACCAAACATTTTATCCTATAATTTTTACTTCTGGTATTAAATCTATATTAAAATTATTTTTTACTTTTTCTTGGGAAACTTTGATCAGCCTTAAAACATCTTTTGCTTTGGCTTTCCCTCGATTAATAATAAAATTTGCATGCCTTCTAGAAATTTCTGCATCGCCAAAACATTTTCCCTTTAGGCCACATAAATCAATTAATTTTCCCGCTGCCTCTTTTCTAGGATTTTTAAAAATACAACCTGCGCTCCTAAAAGATAAATCTTGCGTTCTTTTTCTCATTTCTAAAAATTCATCTAATCTATTTCTTATATCATCCTTGTCAGCATTGGTTACATAAATCTTAATAGATATTACAATAAACTTTGATAGATTTGATTTTCGATAGCCAAATTTTATATCTTTTTTTCTTAGCGTTTTAATATTTCCTTTTGGATCCATAATTTTAACTTCTTTTATTATATCGCTAATAGATTTATCTTTTGTTCCGGCATTCATTATTACTGCTCCTCCAATTGTACCGGGAATACCAGAAAGAAATTCTAAACCTCTAAGACTATTATCTAGGCAAAATTTAACTAGCTTATTTAAAGCTACTCCCGCACCAGCTTCGACAAAATCTTTTTTATAATTGATTTGTGAAAAATAATCCGACTTTAAAGAAATAGCCACACCACTTATATTTTTATCTTTTACTAATAAATTACTGCCATTACCGATAACTAGATGAAATATTTTATATTTTTTTATATTTAAAATAACTTTTTTTAAATCTTGAATATTTTTTGGCTCAACCCAAAATTTGATTTTTCCACCAATACCAAAAGTGGTATGTTTCGATAATGGTTCATTAAATCTTATATTAGCTTTTAATTCTTTGGGCCAATTCATCAGAAATTTTAGTTATATCGCCTGCGCCTAAAGTTAA
>JBFMBJ010000175.1:0-2409 GCA_040755235.1 Candidatus Omnitrophota bacterium | reverse complement strand
TTTATCTCGAGGCGCAACGTCAGGGGGTAAAGCCAATTATTGGTTGCGAAACCTACATCGCACCAAATAGCCGTTTTGAAAAAAAATACGAAGGTCTTCAAGAAACTAGTAATCATTTCATTCTCTTAGCCAAAGATGAAGAGGGCTATAGAAATTTAATGTATTTAATCAGTACTGCTTATTTAGACGGTTTTTATTACCGGCCGCGCATTGATAAAGAAATTTTATCGCAAAAATCAAAAGGCCTGATTGGGCTAACAGCATGTCTAAAAGGAAAACTGGCCTGTTTAATCCGAGAGAATCAATTTAATGAAGCATTAAAGACAGCTGATGAATTTTCGCAAATTTTTGGTAAAGGGAATTTTTATCTAGAATTGATGGAAAACGGAATCCCTGAACAAAAAATTGTTAATCTTGGGCTTTTAAAAATTTCTAAAGAACTGAACTTACCTATTGTCGCTACAAATGACACGCATTATTTAACCAAAGATAAATCTCGAGCACACGAAGCATTACTTTGCATTCAGACTCAAACCACTCTCCAAGATCCCAGCCATATGCGTTTTCAAACACAAGAATTTTATTTTAAAAGTCCAGAAGAAATGAAGGAGCTTTTTAAGGAATTACCAGAGGCAATTACAAATACCATTGAAATTTCTGAAAAATGTAATTTAGAATTGAATTTTAAACAAATTCATCTTCCGCGTTATGAAACTCCAGTTTGAAAAACCAAAGATGAATTATTAAGAGAACTTTGTCAGAATGGACTAGCGAAGAAATTTTCCGAAAACATCCCAGATTATATAAAACAAAGATTAGAGCATGAATTAAAAATTATACAAGATATGGGATTTTCTAGTTATTTCTTGATTGTCTGGGATTTTATTCATTTTGCAAAACAGAATAATATTGCTGTTGGGCCGGGCAGGGGTTCATGTGCGGGTAGTTTGGTAGCATATCTTTTAGAAATTACGGATATCAATCCTTTAAAATACGATTTACTATTCGAGCGATTTCTAAATCCTGAACGCTTAAGTCTTCCGGATATTGATATAGATTTTTGTTATGAACGCCGTAATGAAGTAATTGATTATGTAACAAAAAAATACGGCCAAAATAATGTTGCCCAAATTATTACCTTTGGTACGATGCAGGCGAGAGCCGTAATTAGAGATGTGGGGCGAGTAATGGCTATACCTTATGCAGATGTGGATAAGATTGCAAAATTAGTTCCACCCGACCCCAATATTAATTTAAAAGACGCACTTGAGCAAGAAGTAGAATTAAAAAATCTTTACGAGGGCGAAACACAGATTAAGGAATTAATCGATACGGCTTTGTCTTTAGAGGGGCTTACCCGGCACGCCTCCATTCATGCCGCAGGGGTAGTTATTTCGGATAAGCCTTTAACAGAATATACGCCATTGTTTAAGACGGGCGACGATCAGATTACTACTGGTTATGCCATGGGTTCTTTAGAGAAAAATGGACTTTTAAAAATGGATTTTCTAGGACTTCGCACGCTTACCGTAATAGACCAGACGATAAAAATTATTGATCAATTCCAGAATAAAAAAATAGAAATAGAAAAAATTCCTTTAGATGATAGTAAAACTTTCAAACTTTTATGTGCTGCACAGAGTTTAGGGGTGTTTCAGTTAGAAAGTGCTGGGATGCGCGATTTACTTGTAAAATTACAACCTTCAAATTTCGAAGATTTAATTGCGCTGCTGGCTTTATACAGACCCGGTCCAATTGGTTCAGGGATGCTTGATGATTTTATTAATCGAAAACACAAACGAACACCTATTCGCTATGATCATAAAAAATTAGAACCGGTTTTAAAACAGACTTACGGTATTATTGTTTATCAGGAACAGGTAATGCGTATCGCTTCAGAACTTGCAGGTTTCAGTCTCGCGCAAGCAGATTTATTAAGACGCGCGATGAGTAAAAAAATTCCTGAGGTAATGGAAGAACAGAGAAAACAATTTAGCGAAGGTTGCAATAAAAATGGCATCAGTAACGGAGTCGCTGAAAAAATATTTGATTTAATTGTTTATTTTTCCGGGTATGGTTTTAATAAATCGCATTCCGCAGCTTATGCTTTAATTTCTTATCGCACAGCGTATCTAAAGGCGCATTTCCCGACAGAATTTATGACTGCGCTTTTGACATCAGAAAAAGATAATCCTGATAAGATAGCGCAGTACGTCTTTGAAGCAACGCGCATGGGAATAAAAATTTTGCCGCCGGATATTAATGAAAGTATTTTAGAATTCAAGGTTTGTGATAATAAAAACATCCGTTTTGGTTTAATTGCTATAAAAAATGTTGGGCAAGGCGCAATCGAATCAATAATAAACTCTAGGGAGTCTCAGGGAAAATTCAAATCTTTAGATGATTTTT
>JBFMBJ010000174.1:0-2456 GCA_040755235.1 Candidatus Omnitrophota bacterium | reverse complement strand
TCAAAAATTAAGGAATAAACTTTATAAAGAAGTAGAGCTTTACGGCAAGCCTTATCTTTATGAAAAATTAGTTAAAGCTGACTTGCGAGCAGCAGCTAAGATTCACCCTAATGATTTATTTAGGGTGATTAGGGCTTTAGAGGTTTATTATTTAACAGGTAAACCAATCTCAGAATTGCAGCAAAGAAAAGAAGGGATAATGGATAAATATAATGTAGCAATTATCGGCTTAGATATGGCAAGATCAGCGCTTTATCAAAAAATAAATGAACGCACAGAAGAGATGTTTACTCAAGGATTAATAGCTGAAGTAAAAAAAATACTAGATAAGAAATTAAGCTTAACCGCAAGGCAGGCAATTGGGATAAAGGAGGTTAAGGGATATTTAGAAGGTAGATATTCTTTAGAAGAAGCAAAGGATATTTTATCGCGCAATACCCGCCATTATGCAAAGCGTCAGCTTAGTTGGTTTAGGCAGGATAAAAGAATAAAATGGATTAAAATTACCAAAAATGATACGCCAAAAAAGATGATAGAAAAAATAATTAAAAAAATATAATTATGGAACGTAGTTTACTAGTAACAGTAAAATTTGATTCAGATAAAGACAGGTGGTATATCAAGGATATAGCCAATGAACTTGGGGAATTGGCAAAATCTACCGGCGCAGAAATTATAGATCAAGTTATTTGTCGTCCAGATAAGCCCACTGCTAATTTGTTTATTGGTCAGGGAAAGGCCCAGGAAATAGCAAGCCTTGTACAGGAAAAACAAATTGATACAGTAATTTTTAGCCAAGATTTTTCTAGTACTCAACAGCGTAATTTAGAAGAAATAATTAATGCCAAAACTATTGATCGCACACAGTTAATCTTGGATATTTTTTCTCGACGGGCAAAATCTCCTGAAGGTAAAATGCAGGTTGAGCTTGCACAACTGGAATATCTATTGCCGCGCCTGGCCGGAAAAGGGATAGTGCTTTCTCGGCTTGGAGGTGGAATAGGCACGCGTGGGCCAGGGGAACAAAAATTAGAAATGGATCGCAGGCGCATACGAGAAAAAATTAATCGATTGAAAAATGATTTAAAACGCTTTTCCGAACATCGCCAAAATCTAAAGAAAAAACGAAAAGAGAATGCAATCCCTGGTGTTGCTATTGTAGGTTATACCAGCGCAGGAAAATCTACGCTTTTAAATACCCTTGCCTCAAGTCAGCAAATCATATCAAGTGCATTATTTACTACGCTTGATCCTTTGTCTAAGGCAATAATTTTACCAAACGGAGAGCATGTAGTAGTTTCTGATACAGTTGGCTTTTTGCATAATTTAGGCCATCATTTAATAGAAGCATTTAAAGCTACGCTTGAGGAAGTTATTGATGCGGATTTATTAATACATGTTTTAGATGTAAGTCACCCGTTAATCTATGAACATAATGCTAGTGTATTTGAAGTCTTAAGAGATTTAAAAGCCGATCAAAAACCAATGATTACTGCTTTAAACAAAATTGATTTATTAGAAGATAAGATATGGCTTGAAAAATTAAAAAACGATTTCATTAATCCGGTAGCGATTTCTGCAAAATTAAAACAAAATATAAATTCTTTATTATCAGAAATAGAAAAAAAATTTGTTGCCAGGATGATTTCTGTAGAGTTAGTCCTAGATAATTCACGCATGGATTTAATAGATTTATTTCATCGTCAAGGAAGGGTGGATGAGGTAAATTATCTAGAGAAAGGTATTAAGATTAAAGCGAATTTACCAAAAATTTTGTTTCAAAAACTATTACATAGTAACCAAATAAAAGAGGTATTCAATTCTTAACTATAATTAACATATATGGTTACAGCTTGTGTTTTAAAATTCTTTAAGAGGTTAAATAAAACTAGTAATTTTTATTTGACAAAAAATAAAACCATGCTATTATAATAAATTAGCATTCAAAAGGTGAGAGTGCTAATTTAGGCTTAGATAATTTTAAAAATTATGCGTTTTACTGATCACGAAAAAAGAAAAAAACAAGTTTTGCTTGCGGTAATTAAAAATTATACCCAAAGAGCAGAACCAATAGGTTCGCAGCTATTGTGTCATGATTTTGATTGCAGTAGTGCAACCATTAGAAATATTTTGGCAGAATTAGAAGAAGTAGGTTTTTTAACGCATCCGCATACTTCCGCAGGGCGAATTCCTACAGATCAGGGGTATCGTTTTTATATCGATAACCTAATTGAAGAAACTAGTCTTCTAGACGAAGAAAAAAATTATATTTTTAAGGAGTATAGAAAAAATTATAAAGAAATTAAGAAGATAGAAGATACTTTAGAAAATGCCTCAGAGCTTATTTCGCACCTCACGCATCAGGCAGGAATAGTCTCTTTTAACAACTCTCAAGACAAACTTATTTTTAATGGAATGAGTTTTATTTTGGAACAGCCAGAGTTTAGGAATTTACA
>JBFMBJ010000173.1:0-2498 GCA_040755235.1 Candidatus Omnitrophota bacterium | reverse complement strand
CAGAAACGGATATTAAGAAACAGATTAAGGATTATTTGAACATTAAAGGCTGGTTTAACTTCCCATTACTACAAGGATTAGGAAGTTATAAGGGACTACCCGATATGATTGCTTGCAAAGATGGGCAAGTATTATTCATAGAAGCAAAGACCGCTACAGGCGGTCAGACAGAATATCAAGTGTTATTTCAGCAGAAGATAGAAAAGGTAGGATGTAGATATGTTTTGGTAAGAAACATAGAGGATTTACAAAAGGAGGGTATATAATAAATGGAAAACATAATTGAATCAATTAAAGCTAGTAGGCAACAGGAAATCAAAGACGGAAAAAACTTATTTACATCATATCCACTTTATATTGTTTATGATATAGTAGAGACATTTGTAGACGAAAATACCGACAATAATCAATCAATTAGTTTTCACGAGTTTATAACCTGTTGTTTTACTATGCAGGCGGCAGAAGATTTTATTTGGAGAGAAAAGCATAATCTCAAGAATCCTCAAATATGGGTAGGACATATCCCATGGAGGAATTTTGAATTAAGAGAAATTTTAAAAATATTAGGTGATAATTAAAATTCCTCTTGACAAAAAATATAAATATATAATAGAAGAAGAGGAAGGATAAACAAGAAAAGAGGTAATTAAAAAATGATAGCACAATTACAATTAGCAATAGATTATTTTGGATATTTATTTCTAAACGAAATCCCATGTAAATGTTGGGTAGCGGGTGGGGCGGTAAGAGATTATTTTTCACTCGGCTACATCACTACAGATATTGATATTTATTTTCCCTCTGATGAAGAATTTCAAAAGGGCAAAATTTGGTTTATTGATAACGGAGGAGAGATAAAATTTGAAAATGAGAGATTAATGGTTATCTACTATAAAAAACATAAATTTGAATTAATTAAAATGTTCTTTGAGTCTCCACAACAGACAATTGACCAATTTGATTTCACCGTTTGTTGTGGAGCTATTAGCAAAGATAGTGTTTTCTTTCATAACACATTTTTTATAGATTTGGCAAAGAAAAGACTTGTGGTAAATAATCTGCCATATCCATTATCAACTCTTCAAAGGTTACAAAAATATATTAAAAAAGGTTTTACTATTTGCAATGGAGGATTGCTCGAAATAGCAAAGGCAATCCAAAAATTAGATTTAGATAACCCATCTATAAATCATATAGAAAAATATCCAGCTGGAACACCCAAATTCGTCAGATTGGATTGAGGAAGTCAGGGATGTCCTTATGGTGCTAATTTAACAGAAGCACCTGCGATTATTTGGGAATTTAAGAAGAAATAAATTTGGATTTTTTCAAAGAAGATACTAAATAAATAGGAAAAGGACTTTGCTAGCGGATATTTCTAATAAAGTAATGAACGAGATGAAATAAGATTGACCCGGGGGGTGATTTAGATACGCAAATACAAAGTAAAATATGGCAGTAATATGCAAATTACCAGAGAGATAATCTCTGGTATCCAAGATACCCCGTGGCTTGGTCGGCAATTGGTCGGAAGACAGGAAGGAGGCTGGGTTGAGGTTTATGATATGAGAGGGAATATAATTTCTGCGGCTAGATATAGCGAAGATGAAGGCGGATGGTATTACTGTGTCCCATATCCACATCCATAGCATTCACGGATTGCCTTTGTCTATTGAGTGAAAAAAATTAAAAAAACTCTGGTACGATTTTGTGTGTAATAGACCTGATGAATAAGGGACTGAAAAAGGTAAGAATGCTAAAAGGTAAGAATGCTAAAAGAAATCATTTTAATAAATTTTAATGGGAGCAAGGTTTTGCCAAACTTCACTTTCTACTGAAGGAAGGCTTCTCAAAACTTACCTTTTACCTGCTCCCTAAGGACTAAATTATGAGACAAAGAACTGGGAAAGATTGGATACCTCTTTGGGTTGATAAGTGGTTATGGGGTTCAACACGATTAGAATTATCCCCAGGAGAGCGAGCAATATTTATTGATTTACTTGCAATCGCAAGTAAAGATGACGGATATATAAGGGCAAATCCTACTATAGCTTATCCAATAGAACAATTATCAGGAATGTTATGTTTGCAAAAAGAACAATTAGAAAATGCTATTAATAAATGTATCCAAACAGAAAAGATAGAAAAATATCCTAATGGAATAATAAAAATAACAAATTGGGAAGAATATCAATTAACAGAGAGACATAAAAGAAGGCTTGAATTAGAAAGTAGTAAAGAAAAAGAAAGTAGCAAAGAAAAAGAAATATATATAGAAAAAGAAAAAGAAAAAGATACATATAAGAAGTCCGCAAAAACGGACATTATGTCCGCAAAAACGGACATTATGTCCGCAAAAGAAAAAGAGAAGTTGTTTTCTTATAATTTTAAAATTTTAAAACTTGAAGAATACATAAAACTCTTAAACGATAAAATTCCTAAAACAGATTGGAATGTTCCTTTACTACAAGTGTTATCTGCTTATCCTAATACTAAAT
>JBFMBJ010000172.1:0-2510 GCA_040755235.1 Candidatus Omnitrophota bacterium | reverse complement strand
TTTTGGAACATTACTCATTATTGCAGGAATCATCCTAGTTAGCTTTACCAAAAATCCTCACTAATATTTTTTTATCTATTCTTTTGACTTTTTATATCTTGAAAAACTTTTTGGTGGCTATCTGGATCTAAAAATTTTCCTACGGTCTGAAATATAGGATTGAATAATTTATTACGGTATCTGCCATACATATATAATTCTATTAACTCAAAACCTAATCTTCTTTTTGCTTCATAACCAGTAGCGCCCATTTCATATGTTTTTATATTATTATTTAAGCACCAATTCATTAAATCACGAAATCTTAAAAAATAAAGATGGTATTGATAGGCAATGGAATAGTCAAACCCAAGATAATAATCGATAAAATAATCTCTTGATGCAAGACACAATGCAAAAGCTACTATTTTATTATTAATTCGCCATAAAAAAAATTTAATTTTACCAGATAAGTTTTGGGATATATTTCTAAAAAAATCTAAGGTCAGTGTCTCAAATTGTATGCCTTGTCTGGCAGAAGTTTCTAGATAAAGTTCGTAGATCCTCTGGGTATCTTGACTATTTAATGTATTACTAATTTCTAAATTTACATTTTCTAAAGTATCTATTTTTTTTAATTTTCTCTTGAATCCTTCCCTCGAAGCACGGCTTAAGGTATTTAAATATTCATTAAATGTTTTAAAACTAATATGCATTATGGTATTTGGTAAACTGCTAAATTTGACAAATCCTCTTTTAAGCAAGGGTTTTAAGATTTCCTTATATTCGGGACTGAAATCTTTATAAAAAATAATAGAAGCTTTTTCTTGTTTGGCTATTTTTTCTAAAGCAATATCTATTGTTTCTATTATTTGTTCCTTATAAGCTTGATCCAAAATCCCTATTTTTCCTGGCCCAGGAATAATACCGCAAAATATGGTTTTAGGATTAATAAACTTTGGTAAAAACTTTTTAAGAAAACCTAAAAAGATTTTTGTAATACCTTCGGCAACAATATCAAGTGGAAAATTCATGGAAAAACAAGGAGCTGCTCCAATAAGTTCATCTTTTTTAAATACTAAAATATAATAAAAAGAAAATTGTTTTAAATTGGAATCTTGGAATACTTGTAAAAAAAATGATCTTCCAAAATTCCTGGGAAAAGCCTATTCCAGTCATTAACAGGGACTTCTTGGATTCTTCTTATTATTTTACTTTCTAGCTTTGATTCGATTGACATTAGATTAGCTGATTTATTTAATGATGTTTAATAAATTTATGCCTGTTTTTGGGTCTATCTCTTTTCTGGCCTTAATACCTTTTAATTCAAAAATGATTGCCTCTATCACTAAAAACACTTTAGAATCTTTACGCAGGCAACCTACTAAAACCTTATTTTTCTTACCCATTGCGCTGTGGAGATGAATTTGCGGACCAGATTTATTGGTAAAAATTGTCCCTATCCCCAACACCTCCCAACCATCTTTAAATTTCTTCCAATTGGGTTCTGGGGGAATAACTGGTTTTTTTGGCCCAGTAACCAAGTCTCCTTTTTTAAGTGCTCCTAAAAAAATAAAGGTGGCGGCTTTAATCTTTTCGATACGGGCTAATTTACCTATCTCTTTTAGGACTATATCGTTATCTTGGAATTTTAATAAAAATACTCTTCCTATGCTACCTTTTGTATATTGCATAATGCTCCTATCTATTTAATAAATTTCTTATTATACCTAATTTGTTTTTCCACGAAATCGAGCGATAAATACACATTAAATAATGCAAAAAGGTTGCTAAAATCCCGGTCACGTAAACTCCTAAGACTATTCCACAAGACTTATTATTTGCCATAGGAATAATGTAGCCTAAATCTAGTGGCTTATATTTTTTTAAAGGCTTGCCTAAAATCAAATTTATAATATTAACTGCCGCAATACGTGCTTGAAAGATAGAGAATTGCACTGCCATCCGTAAAGGTTGGTCTTTATAGAAAAAATTTGCTGCATCGCCTAGAACAAAACAATTATCATTTATTTTTAAATAATCATCTATTTTGATGCGGCCTTGTGGATTTTTTTCTAAATTTAGTTTTTGGATAAAACTACTTGTCTTTACACCTGCAGCCCAGATAAGCATAGTTTTATTAAAAAACTCGCCTGAGGAAAAAAAGATTTTATTTCCTTCTATTTTACTAACGGTAGTGTTTAAAAAAATATCTACGGAAAGTTTTTTTAAATTAGAAAGGGTATAATTTTTGATTTTTTCTGGCAAATTACCTAATAAGCTATTGCTTCGCTCAGCAATAATTATTTTTTTATCTTTTTTAATTTTGTTAAAGTATATCCTTAAATTTGTAGCTACTTCCACACCGGTATATCCTCCGCCAGCAATAATAAATATATCAAACAAATCATTATCTAAAAAATACTTTATTTTTTTTGTATCTTCGACAGAATCTAACTTATAAGCATTGTTTTTAAAAACTTCTTGGCCATAAAAATTGGTTTCGCTTCCGCTTGCAATAACGAGATAAT
>JBFMBJ010000171.1:0-2523 GCA_040755235.1 Candidatus Omnitrophota bacterium | reverse complement strand
ATACCGCCATTTAAGATATTCATCAAAGGAACTGGTAGGAGTTTTCCTTCTTTATTCGATAAATATTCGTAGAGTGATTGTTTTTTAGCTAAGCTTGCAGCTTTGGCTACCGCCATTGAAACACCCAAAATTGCATTAGCACCCAAATTTGATTTATTCTCTGTACCATCTAACTTAATTAAAATTTTATCTATTTTTGCAAAATCTGGACTTAAATTTTTAATTTTTGAAGTAATTACAGTATTTACATTATTTACTGCCTTTAAAACTCCTTTTCCCAAGTAGCGTTTTTTATCTCCGTCGCGCAACTCTAGCGCTTCGCGCTCACCAGTCGATGCACCCGATGGCACAGCAGCCCGACCCAAAATACCATTATCTAAAATTACATCAACTTCTACCGTAGGATTTCCACGTGAATCTAAAATTTCACGAGCAATTACTTTTTTAATCTTTGGCATTGTTAAAAAAACCTCCTTCTTAGAAAAACAATTTTCAAAATCCTAATATATATGTATAATTCAAGAGATCTGTTTAGAGTTTGTTTTAAAAATGTAAATTCAAAGTTACGGAAGGGCCATGACGATAGAACTTTTTTTCTTGCCCCCAACGTTTAGCATCAAAAAAACTAAAACGATAACTTCCTGAAATTGTCCAATTCTTGTGCATTTTATAAATTAATGAACCTTTTAACTCGCATAAAGAAAGTTTATTCGTACTTGACCCTAAAAATCCTTGCGTAATCAGGAAATTAATATCCCATTTTGGCTTCCAATAATAGGTATAATCAAGCCCTAAAATCGGAAAAATACTTTCATATTTAGAAGTTTTTTGACCAAAATTATCTGTATCTAATGTTAATCTATCGTTGATATAACCAATACCTACTAATAAATCTAGGCCAAATCTATCTTTACGCATAATACCATATCCATAAGTGAATTCTACAATATCAAAAGCATATTTTGATTCTACTGACATTGTAGGAATGTATGTATCGCCTTTAAAAGTAAAAGTAGTATCTATCCCTTTTACGCCTTTATATTTACCGGTCTTGTAAGAAAGCCGCACTTTGTTTCTATTATTAATAGTATAAGGAAGTGCAAAATCGGGCGTAGTTAATTTTTTGTCCATTTCTAAATCATCAATAAAATCAATTTCATCCCCGCCTATTCCCGAACCGTCACTGGTTACTTTAGAATCAATCACAAAATAATAACCAACTGCGCCTGTCCCGAGAGTAAAATGGGTAAGTGGTTCTTGTTGAAAAGAAGCACTTTGAACTTGCGTTTGTCGAGCTGGTAAATAATCTGCATAAGCTAAAGATGTAAAAGCTAATAAAAATATAATTCCTAAAAAAACTATACTGCTCCCCATTAACAAACAGGCTGTTTTAAGGTAGAATAAAGCTCTAAAAGAAAGGAGCCAATTCTTATGGAAACACAAAAATGGACATCACAACAAAAGCTGAAAATAGTTCTTGAAGGCTTAAGCGGCCAAATTGAGACTGGTAAACTCTGCACAAAATATCAGGTATCACAAACACAGTATTATAGGTGGCGTGACCAGCTTTTGCAATTTGGACATCAAGCCTTTGAACAAAAGGTAATTACTAAGAAAGAACAGTATTTACAACTGGAGAATCAAAAACTACGTCGTATTATCGGCGATTTAACCGTTGAGTTAAAAAAAACAGAAAACGAGTTACAAGTATGAAAAGACAAAAATCTAAATCTGTTATAGAACGTAACGAACCTATATTAGCTCAGATAAAAGCTATTAAGACAGACCATCCTCTCTGGGGTTATAGAAGAATTTGGTCGTATCTTAAATACCGACAAGGTATAGCTGTTAATAAAAAGCGTGTTTACCGGCTGATGAAAGAACAGAGTCTTATTGTTACCCCTGATATCAGGCTTAAGGCTAAACGCGGGCCTGTAAGGCCAAAACCAGTCGCAGAACGGCCTAACCAATACTGGGGAATTGATATGACAAAGATAAAGCTTCACAGCTGAGGTTGGCTGTATCTGATTATTGTCCTTGATTGGTTTACAAAAGAAATTATAGGCTATTCTTTAAGTCTAAGGTCAAGAACTAATGACTGGTTAGATGCCTTAGAACAAGCTGTAAACAATCGCTTCCAACAAGGTATACGAGAATATATGAAAGAACAATTATTCTTAATCTCTGACAACGGTTGCCAACCCACATCCCAGAGATTTATGATGAGCTGTTCTCTCTTGGGCATAAAACAAATATTTACTACTTGGTGTAATCCTAAGGGTAACTCTGATACCGAGAGAGTATTACGCACCATCAAAGAAGATGCTGTCTGGCCCTATGACTGGGATAATCCGTTTGAACTGGAGAATAAGTTAAAACAGTGGATCAAGGAAATGAACCCACTCCTCGGGCTAAAGCCCGAGGTTTCAGGCCTCTGGCCTAATCTGGCTATGGCCTCTGTTGTGCTGCAATATACCGTTTTATCACTTCTTCATCAACTTTGCCAACGCTCTCGGCAAAATA
>JBFMBJ010000170.1:0-2570 GCA_040755235.1 Candidatus Omnitrophota bacterium | reverse complement strand
AAACTTTCGCTTTGACGATAGCGTGCAGAAAAAGATCCTTCTTTAGACGTTAGGCCTTCACCCCTTGCCCTCAGAGGCAGCGCCAAAGAATAAGAATCATAAAATAAACTAAAAGAAAAATAATCGCCCGCATCTAACTTAATCTGGCTCGCATAACCAAAATTTTTCCCGTGATTATCTTGGGAAATGCTTCCTATAAACCACAGATCTTGCGTTAAGCGCCAATCTAAACCTACAACTTCCCGACGAATTTTATCTTTTGCATCCTCGTCTCTAGTCTTACGCCAAACAAAACCTGTAAAAATCTTACGCCATGGCGCAAGCGGTTGCTCAATCATTATTGACCAAAGTATTTCGCTTGAGCCAGGATGCTCATCAGTAGATAAAGAATTAAGTATCAAGGTGCGCATATCTTGCACTTTAAAATAACGGTTTAGCCTCTGAATATGTTTATTTTTTGGGTATTTTCTCAACAAGGCTTTGGCTAAAATACGCGCTTCTTTTCCTTGACCATTTTCATTTAAGGCATAGCTATATCCTATCTTACTCATTATATCCTTAGGATCAATATTAGAGGCAATTTGAAACTCCTCTAAGGCCAGACGTGGCCATCCCCTCCAAAGATAAGTATAGGCAAGCGCTATGCGCACATGCGTATTAAAGGGAGAACGTTCTAAAAGTTCTTCCAAATGGGACTGTGCCTCTTTTAGCCTATCCTGGTATAAAAACCACCAACCTTCATGGTTATAAGCGATTTCTTCTTTTTTCCAGTTATCAATAAGGATACCTCTTTCTACAATTTGACTGGGCATATCCTTATCTAGATTCTCTAAAACTTCTTCTGCAACTTCGTATTGCCCTAATTCTACTAAATCATAATACAAAGCCATTTTAGTATTATCTTTATTAAGGTTATCCTGCCTCTCTAAGAGTTCTTCATAAAGAGTACGCGCTGCTTTTGGGTTTTGTAGATAAAGCTGGGCATCTGCGCTAGCTTCTAAAACCCAGGGTGCTAGTTGAGTTTTTGTATCTTGCAAGATCTTATATCCTTTAAGCAGTGTTGGCATATCTTCCTTTTGGCGTAAGGCTATAATCTTATCCGAAGTTGCTCTTAAAAAAAATCTCTTAGAATAACTATTAGTTGAGAGTTTGTTATTCAAAATATTAATAGCTGTATCTGGCTCCTGCCACCAAATTCTTTGCATGGCCTCATCGCCTAAAAGCATCTCTAAAAATTCCTGATCTAGGTAATCTTTGGAGTAATCTAGCTTTTCTCTGACTAAACTACTGAGCCCTAAACTCATCAATGTCCGATATTTAAAATTTCGCGCCCTTTGGCTATCCGGATAAAGACGTAAAATTCTTTCATAAAGCCGGTATGCAGAAATAAATTCTTTTTGCGCTTCCAAGAGTTCCCCTTTACAGAAAAGTCCTTCTATATTTACAGGATCTCTTTTTAAAATACGCTCAATATAAGAATTAGCTTCTTTGTATTTATTTTTGCGTATAAAAAGTCTAGCCATGCCTAATTTAGCTTCTAGGCTGGCAGGTTTTCTTTTTAGGATACCTCTGTAGATCTCGTCTGCTTTGTCTAATTTTCTTTCAGCTAAATAAACATCCGACAAACACAAATTTAACCAGTCTCGATCTTGCTTGTTGGTTACTATCTGATTTTCCAAGTATTGACGTGCTATATCAAATTGGTGCGCATCCAAATAGGTATAAATTAAACCCCTTAATGCATCTTTATCCCATTCATTTTTTTCCAAATATTTTTTATATAAAGTTATTGCTTGATTATATTCATTTAAAAGTCGGTAACACTTGGCGATTTCTTTTATAGCATAATCTAATACAATATATGCCTTAGAAAACTCTTGGTACATTTTAACTGCCTCTTGATATTGTCCTGCCCAAGAAAGCATAATTAAGTAATCAGAAACTACTTCGGGATTATCAGGGGTTTTACTCAAAACTTCTTGCATTAATTCTAGGGCATATGTATAATTTCCTTCTCGAGCGTAAACAATTGCCTTTTTATGTAACAATTCTTTGGCATTCCGAGATTCTCTTTTTTCAGCAAAGCAAATACAAGATGTTGTTAAAATTAAACAAATTATAAAAAATAAAAAATAAAAAAATTTTTTTATATCCATTGATTTTTCTCTTTATTTCCTGCTACCAAAACCACAAATTCGCCGCGAGGTTTATTTTGTTGAAAATACAACAGGTGTTCTTCTGCTATCCCACGAAAAATCTCTTCAAACTTTTTGGTCAGTTCTTTTACTAGAACAACTTTCCGGTCTGGTAAAATTTCTTTTAATTCTTCTAGAAATTTAATCAGGCGATGGCAAGATTCATAAAAAATTACTGTGTGCGGCTCTTTTATTAAAGTTTTGATTATTTTTTTTCGTGGTCCTGATTTTATTGGTAAAAATCCCATAAAAATAAATTTATCTGTTCTTAAACCAGAAATGATTGGGCTTGAAATCAAGGCTGTTGGCCCAGGAATAACTGTAAATGGAATTTTGTCTTTGATACAATGATTAATTAAAGAATTCCCTGGATCG
>JBFMBJ010000169.1:0-2601 GCA_040755235.1 Candidatus Omnitrophota bacterium | reverse complement strand
AGATGAGAAAAGAGTAATGACCTCTCCCATGAAAGGCACAAGGCCGCGTAGTAATAATAATAAAAAAGATAATTTTTTAAAAAAAGAACTTTTAAAAAGCATAAAAGATAAAGCAGAATTGATGATGATTGTAGATTTAGAAAGAAACGATTTAGGCAGAGTTTGCAGCTATAATTCTATTAAAGTTAATTCCCTGCGTAATTTAGAAAAATATAAAACAGTCTATCAAACTACCGCTACGATTTCTGGGAAGTTACACCCCACGAAAAATATCATGGATCTCTTAAAGGCAACTTTTCCCGGAGGCTCTATTACCGGATGCCCTAAAATTAGGGCGATGCAAATAATTGAAGAATTAGAGCCTCATCGTCGGGGAATTTATACTGGTTCGCTCGGGTATATCAGTTTTACTGGTGATATGGATTTAAACATTTTAATTAGAACCATCTTAAAAATTAAAAATCAAGTTTATTTTCAAGTAGGCGGGGGGATTGTTGCCGATTCAATTGCAGAAAAAGAATACGAAGAGACATTAGTAAAAGCAAAAGCAATGAAGGAGGCGCTTAGTTATGCCTAATAACTTAGTCTGGTTAAATGGCAAAATTATTTCAGAAGATAAGGTCTGTATCTCTATTAATGATCCGGGTTTTTTATACGGATATGGTTTATTTGAAACGATGCGTGCTTACAAAAGAAAAATTTTTGCTTTGGAAGAACATTTAAAACGTTTACAACAAGGTATAAGAACGATTGATTTAAAGATAGATAAAAAAATAGATTTTAAAAAGATAATGGATGAAGTTTTGAAGGTAAATCCACGCTATCAAAATAGTCGTTTACGTTTAAATATTTGGCAAGCAGAAAAAGGCGTTTCTATTTTGGTGAGCTTAAAAGAATATGTCATGCATGATGAGAAATATAAAATCGGTTTTAAAACTATTATTACAAAAAAAGTTTTTATTAACGAAAAGGATATTATTTCACAAATAAAATCAATGAACCGCCTGATTTATCAGCTTGCTTATCAAGAGGCAAAGTTAAATTCTGCGGATGAAGCCTTAATTTTAAATACATGTGGTTTCTTAAGCGATGGTTCGCGCACAAATATTTTTTTAGTTAAAAAAAATTGCCTATTTACACCGTCTTTAACAAGCGGTTGCCTTAGTGGAATAACACGAAAATTGGTTATAAATTTAGCCAAAATTAATAAAATTAAAATCATTGAGAAAAACATCTTGCCCGAAGAGATTTTTAAAGCCGACGAAGTATTTTTAACTAATTCCTTAATTGAAATAATGCCTGTGTCAAGCTGCGAGGGAAAAACCATAAATCTAGGTCCAATTACACAAAATTTAATAAAAGAATATAAAAAATTGCTTTTTAAATAAAAATGGTAAATCGAATAAAAATAGACTTATTTGGAATTGTGCAAGGAGTAGGGTTAAGGCCTTATGTATGGAATCTCGCGCAAAAATATAAACTAGGCGGGTTTATTTTTAATAATTCAAAAGGTGTAAATTTAGAGATAGAAGGCCAAAAATCAGATTTGGAAAAATTTATTGAAGAATTTAAAGCACTAGCGTTACCTTTAGCCCGTATAGAAAAATATAATTTTCAAAAAGTTAAACCTTTGAATGAAAAAGAATTTATAATCAAAAAAAGTCATCTTAAAACAAAAAATGACTTTACCTTAATTTCACCAGATATCCCTACCTGCCCAGATTGTTTAAAAGAATTATTTGATTCTTCTGATAGGCGTCTTAAGTATCCTTTTATTAATTGTATTAATTGTGGGCCGCGTTTTACTATAATTTGTGATATTCCTTACGACCGCAAGAAGATAACAATGAAGGAATTTAAGATGTGCCCTTTATGTCAAGGAGAATACGATAGTTTTTTAGATAGACGATTCCATGCTCAACCTAATGCGTGTTTTATTTGTGGTCCACATCTAGAATTAATAAATAATAAAGGAAAAAGAATTGAAACAAAAGATATTATCAAAGAAACCGTAGAATTAATTTTGCAGGGTAAAATTATTGCTATAAAAAGTTTAGGCGGTTATCATTTGGCCTGCGATGCCTTTAATAAAAAAACATTAAAAACTTTAAGAGAAAGGAAAGATCGAGAAGATCAGCCATTTGCCTTAATGGCAGATTGTGTCTCTAGCATCAAAAAGTTTGTCCACGTATCTAGGGAAGAAGAAAAAATACTTTTGTCAAAGATATGTCCTATCGTTCTTTTAAAGAAAAATAAAAATTGTGTTATTCTGGAAGAAGTTGCCCCAAAGCAAAATTATTTAGGCTTTATGTTGCCATATAACCCCTTGCAGCATCTTATTTTTAAAGAATTAAGAAAGGCCGGAGAGAAAAATCCAATTTTAGTTATGACCTCAGGGAATTTGCATGATGAGCCAATTATTTATTTAGATGACGATGCAAAAAATAAAATTGGTAAAATTTCGGATTATTTTTTATTAAATAACCGGTCGATTTATATGCGTTGTGATGATTCGATTGCAAGAATTTTTCATAAAAATACATATTTATTACGCCGGGCACGGGGAATTGTTCCTGAGCCGATTTTTACAAATAAGATTTT
>JBFMBJ010000168.1:0-2602 GCA_040755235.1 Candidatus Omnitrophota bacterium | reverse complement strand
AGCAACTTTATGAAGGAATTGAGTTGGGTAAAGAGGGCGCGATTGGTTTGATTACTTATATGCGTACCGACTCACCGAAAGTTTCGAATCAAGCGATAAATAGTATCCGTGATTATATTTTAAAGACATACGGCAAAGAATATTTACCAGAGAGTCCCAACATTTATAAATCAAAAAAACAAGCTCAAGAAGCGCATGAAGCAATAAGGCCAACAATAATTTCAAATACTCCAGAAAAAATTAAGCAATACCTTAATGAAGATCAATATTTTTTATATGAGCTTATTTATAAAAAATTTGTTGCAAGCCAAATGAATCCCGCAATTTATCTACAGACGAGTATCGATATTTTGGCTGAGAAATATTTATTCATCGCCAATGGTTCACGAATGATTTTTAAAGGCTTTAGTATTGTTTATGAGGACATAACCCAAGAAAGAGAAGATAGAGAGCTTCCAGAATTAATTAAAGATGAGTTGTTAAATTTAATAAAATTAAGCCCAAGCCAACATTTTACAAAACCGCCGCCGAGATTTTCCGAGAGTTCTTTAGTAAAGGCCTTAGAAGAAGAAGGTATTGGCCGACCTAGCACTTATGCTCCTATTATCTATACGCTTGTGCAAAGAGATTATGTACGCCGTATCAAAGGATATTTTAATCCTACGGAATTAGGCATGAAGGTAAGCGATATTTTAGTAGAATATTTTCCTAAAATTATGGATATAAACTTTACGGCCTTGATGGAAGAAGAACTTGATGAGATTGAAGATGGTAAGTTAATCTGGACACAAGTAGTCAGCGATTTTTATAAACCTTTTTCCGAGAGCCTTGAGATTGCTAAGACCCAAATTAAAAAAGAGATTATTCCTACAGATGAAGTATGTGAACTTTGCGGAAAACCTATGGTGATTAAATGGGGCCGTAGGGGAAAATTTTTAAGTTGTTCAGATTTTCCTAAATGCAAATTTGCCAAATCAATTAATACCGGAATAAAATGCCCCGAGGCAGGATGTAGCGGTTTCTTAATTCAACGTCGTTCAAAGCGAGGAATATTTTATGGTTGTACCCGTTACCCAGATTGTAAATATATCACTAAGCGTCTTCCTCAAAGCCAATAAAAATAATGGAGCGCTATATCGAGAAATTTTTAAGATACTTAGAGATTGAAAAAAATGCATCGAAACATACTCTTTTAAATTACAAATTAGATTTAGATAATTTTAAAAAATTCCTAGATACAAAGACTCTCCAGCAAGTTGATTATTTAGAAATAAGAAAATATTTAGCATATTTAAAACAAATAAATTTAAAAAGCCGCACTGTGGCAAGGCGCCTATCTTGTCTAAAAAGCTTTTTTCATTTCTTGACAAAAGAAGGGTATGCGAAGGTTAATCCAGCACTTGCGATATCCAATCCTAAACTAGAAAAAAAGTTACCCATATTCCTTAGCGAAGAGGAGGTTACAAAGTTAATAGAATCTCCCAGTTTAGAAACGCCGGCTGGGCTTAGAGATCGAGCAATTTTAGAAACTTTGTATAGCACGGGTATTCGGGTTTCAGAATTAACAGCACTAAATTTTGATAGCATCGATTTTATTAGCGGAATTGTAAAAGTTTTAGGCAAAGGCAAAAAAGAACGACTTGTGCCTATTGGAGATAAGGCAATACGCTCCATCAGGAATTACTTAGATAAAAGAAATAATCAGAGCACCATTCTATTTTTAAATAAAAATAATCGCCGGCTTTCTGATCGAGGAATACGTTTAATCTTAGATAAATATATTCATTTAATAAGTTTACGAGAAAAAATCTCCCCGCACGTTTTGAGGCATACTTTTGCAACGCATCTTTTAAACCACGGTGCAGATTTACGCTCAGTGCAAGAATTATTAGGACATGCTAGTCTTTCAACTACACAGATTTATACGCATGTAACAATTCAAAGATTGAAAGACGTTTATAACCAAGCTCATCCACGAGCCTAAAATATATGCAAATAATCTACGATATAATTATATTTTTATTTTTTTTAGTGTATCTGCCATATTTTTTATTCAGAAGAAAAATTAATAAGGATTTCTTTACGAGATTAGGTTTTATCCCACAAGAATTAAAAAAATGTTTAAAGGATAAATCTGTGATCTGGTTACATGCAGTTAGTGTTGGAGAGTTGATTGCAGCTAGATCTTTTATAGAGGAATTAAAAAAAGAGTTTCCTGATAAAATATTGTTAATTTCAACAGTAACGCTTACAGCAAATAATCTAGCTAAATCTATTTATACAGGTGATACTGTAATTTATTCACCCATAGATTTTAGTTTTATCGTAAAAAAATTCGTAAGAGTTATTTCGCCTTGTTTATATTTATGTATGGAAACAGAGATTTGGCCAAATATAATTACGGAACTAAAAAAAAATAATATTCCGATAATAATTATCAATGGCAGGATTTCAGATAAATCATTTAGAGGATACAAAAAAATAAAATTTATCTTAAAAAATATTTTAAATGAAATTGATATTTTTTCGATGCAAACAATGCGTGACCAAGAACGCATCATCAATTTAGGTATAGATAAAAATAAAGTTCTAATAACTGGTA
>JBFMBJ010000167.1:0-2617 GCA_040755235.1 Candidatus Omnitrophota bacterium | reverse complement strand
AAAACCCTAACCTTAACTAGTGTTGAACGCGAAGTTTTACTCTGGGGTTTAACTGTCCTTGATCGCCCAGAACATAATCAAATCATAGAAGTTTTATCACGGCTTACCGACGCTGAAATCACCCAATTGCGTAGTGATGCCCAAAACTGGGCAGGACCGGATAAAGATGAGTTAGTGAGAAATCTAGAACGTGCCCTCTTTGAAGCACAAGCTCAAAAAGAGGCGTCCTCGCCTTCAGGTTTATCAGCTCAAGGCATCCCAAGAGACGCCTCTTCGGATATTATGTTATTAGAAAGAGTTCTTTCCTTTGATGAATTGAGAAACAAAGATGCAGAAAATATTGTTTATAAATTATGGGATACTTTACATAGAGAATTATTAGAATATCCAAAATTATATGAAAAGATTATTGGAGAATTTATGAGTAATGTGCCAGCTAATGCCATGCCGCGTTATTCAAGAGAATTTACAGACTGGGGCGATAAAGTTCCACGTACACCATTATCTAGCCGTTACAATGATTTAACTTTTATTTTAAAAGAAGTCTTAAAAAATGCTTACGATGCTATTGTAGCACAAAGACAATTAGATCCGACCTTATTAGGTGAAGTAAAAATTACCATTAGGATTTTAGATAATGATTTTGTTATTGAAATATCCGACAATGGTTGTGGAATTGCAGATAGCATTTTAGAAAAAATATTCCTTCAGGAAATAACTTCTTATAAAACTAAAAATGCAGGTTATAAAGGTGGTGAAGGTAAGGGTCTAAAAATGACTGCGGAAAAAGCAAAAAAACATAATCTAAAAATTAGCATACATACTAAAAATTCAGATACGCCAAGTGCAAAGCAAATTCAATATCTAGCTGATACTACAAGAGAAACCAATGTCATTTTAAGAAACGATAGAGAAACAAGAGGAACTACAGTAAATATCAGTTTACCTATAGTAAGAGATTTATTACAGACCACGAAACCCGGCGGTGTTGATTTAAGGAAAATGGAAATTAAGATGGAAAGTTCGCAAGAACATAAGAATATAAGAACACAAAAGTACCAGAGTACAAGTGCATCAGCGCACCAGTTTGCGGATAACGAACCACGAATCACGAACAACAGTCTTTCTGGCGAATGGCAACAAATAGAGAATATGATTCAGTCGGGGATTATTCCGTCTACAGAGCGCATTAAAGAATATTTGCAAAGTTGCAGTCAAAAACAAGATTTTGATAAAGAAATCGACAAAGTTATCTCTTGTATTGCAGAAATTTTAAGATTAGAAGAAGAAAAAGCCCTACCCACAGAAAAAGAATTGAAGGAAATTTTAATGCTTTTAGAATCTAACCAATCAGATAATCAAATAAATACTGCTTTAAAAACAATTATTATTCCTGCCAAACAATTGATAAAATAAATCAATAAAGCCTTAAATTTTCTTGACTTTTATAAAATATATGTTAACATATGTTAATTATATATATCTTAGTTAACAATATAGATATAACTTTAAATAAAGGAAAGGGTTATGAAAAAAAATATCGAGAGAGAGTTTGTTACAATTCCCCAATTGGCTAAGATTATGGGTTTAAGTCGAATCGCAGTTTTTAAAAAAGTAAAGCAGGGAGAAATTAAGGCCATGAGAGTCGGAAGAGGTTATATAATTTCTAAAGAATATGTGGATAGAATTTTAGGTAAATCCTTAACCCCATCCGATAAGCAAAAAATCGATAAAGCAGTTAGAAAAACGGTTAAAGAATATTCCGAAACTTTAAAATTATTAGGCAGAGAATAGAAATGAAAAAAATTACTCTTCGAGAAGTAGAATATATTGCTTTTCGGCTTGCGAAAGAAATAATGTCTTTTAATGAACCGATTCCAGATTTTTCGAGCCGTTTTCCAAATATATTAGAAAGTTGTTTAAATGTACCATTCCAAACCTTTTTAGAAAAATCTTTGTATCCGAGTTTTCTTGATAAGGCGGGAATTCTTTTTTATCTGATGATTAAAAATCATCCTTTTCAAAATGGGAATAAAAGAATTGCCATGACTATGCTGATGGTATTTTTATATAAAAATAAAAAATGGCTTAAGGTTGATGCAAAAGAATTTTATAATTTTACAATGTGGATTGCGCAAAGCCCGCCACAATTTAAAGAAGAGGCCATTAAGGCAATAAAAAAATTTTTAAGAACAAAAATAATTAAAAATTAATATAAATCCAGCCATAATCCCTCACCACAAAACCTTAAAAACTCGCAAAATAATAATCCCTCTTAATTACATTGACAAAAGAAAAATAGCGTATTAATCTATTTGTTAGGAGGGAGAATAGAGAATGAAAAAATTATTTTTATTAATACTTTTTTCATTTTTATTAATTAATCTTTCCCAAGCCGCAACCCTCAGCGAATTAAACCGTCCACTTTTAAGCAAAAATCAATGGCGCCTAGATGTCCAAAATCAAACCTATTATTTTAAATGGAAAGAGGAATTTTATTTTCATGGTGTCCCTAACCAAACTGCAGATTTTAATTATGATTATGTGTACAATAATCTGAGTCCAGAGATAACTTATGGTATTACTGATAAATTACAAATAGGCGTAGGCGGAAGTT
>JBFMBJ010000166.1:0-2622 GCA_040755235.1 Candidatus Omnitrophota bacterium | reverse complement strand
CTGCCTGACAAAAGATTGAGCGATATAATCGACTTGATTAATTATTCCGAAATTAATATCTCTTTTATCTTTCTGGGTAAGACCTTGGAATTTTAATTTTGCTCCGGGTATATTTATGCCCTTATGTTCTTTTAAAATTCCACCAACTACAACTTCGGTTTTTAATTTCTTATCAAACCTATTCTTAACTAATAATGCGATATTCCCGTCATCGATATAGATGTATTGACCTATCTTTATATCAGAAAGAGCCCCTTGGTAATCAAAAGAAATTAAATTATCCTGCCCTACAATATTTTCTTGAGTAAGCCATAGAATTTGCCTTTTTTTAATCTCAAGTGGTTTATGATTTCTAAGTGTTCCTATTCTGATTCTATATCCTTCTAAATCTTGTAATATTTTTATATGCCGATGATATTTTTTATTAATCTCTCTTACTAAATCAATGCGTGCTTTGTGATCTGTATAATTACCATGTGAAAAATTAAGTCTTGCCACATCCATCCCGGATAAAATCATATTTCTTAAAATAGTTCTATTGTTACTGGCCGGGCCCAATGTAGAGATTATTCTAGTTTTAACCATAATTTATAACCATCCGCACAGAGTAAGTGCACAGATAGTTTTAGCATCTATTATTTTACCACTTTTAAAGAGTTTCTTTATCTTATTTTTATTAAATATAAAGATTTCCAAAACTTCATCTTTTTCCGGGGTTCTTTCTTGTCTTTTTAAATTCTGGGCTTTATAAATAACTATTTTTTCTGTAGAATAACCCGGAACTGGATAAATTTCTCCTAGTTTAGTAATCTTTTTTGCCGAGTAACCAATCTCTTCTATAATTTCTCTCTTTGCACAAGATAATAACGATTCATTTTTATCTAATGTCCCTGCGGGAAGCTCGTAAAGATAGGTATTTACTACCGGACGAAATTGTCTAAGCATAATTAAACTATCTTTATTTAAAAACGGGATAATTAATGCTGCTCCCGGATGCTTAATTACTTCAAAACTAGCTATATAGTTATTGGGCAGGCGTATTTTTTTAGAAAACACCTCCAATAACTTTCCTTTATAAATTAATTTTGTATTTTGTATCATAAGATGCTTTATAAGCCGGGGATATTTAAACCAGCCATATTTTTCATTTTATCGGCAGCAGTTTTTTGGGATTTTGCAATTGCTTCATTTATTAAATCTTTAATTATTTTTTCTAGCTCTTCTTTTTTTAGGCTAGAAAAATTATCCACTAAATTTATTTTCTCAATTATCTGCTCACCGGTAATTATTACGCTAAAACCAGATTTTGTATGTTCGATTTTCATACTAGAAAGCTCTTTTTTTATGACTTCTAACTTTTTTTGCAAATCCATCATCTTTTTTAAATTATCAAACATATCAATTCCCCCTGTTTTTTAAATAAATTGGTTTTGGATAAATCTAGAAATGTAAAACTGGTAAGAAAAATTGCGCAATTTTAAAATATATAATTAAACCTACAACGTCTACTACGCTTGTAGTAATGGGACCAGCTAAAACCGCTGGATCAAGTCCGACTTTTTTGGAAAGAAACGGTAAAGTGATACCTGTTAAAATCGCAAGTATGACAATAAAAAACATTGCTGTGCCAGCCACTAAAGAAATCATTATATCTCTCTGCAACATCAGGGCTCTTAATAAAGCAACGCCTCCAACAATTATTGCCATTAAAAACCCAGTCAATATTTCTAATTTTGCAACTTTCCAGATATTTTTAAAAGTTACATCGCCAGTGGCAAGACCCCTAATAATAGTAATTGATGTCTGTGCACCAGCGTTTCCTCCGGTATCTAAAAGCATGGGTATAAAAAATGCCAGCGCCACCACAGAACTAAGCGCATGTTCAAAAGTCTTTAAAACAGTACCAGTCAAAAAATCAAACATCAATAATAAAATAAGCCAACCAGCCCTTCTTTTTATTAAATCGCCAACCCTGGCCGTACTATAGCTAATAATTTCTCCTTTTCCACCAGTCATTTTACCAACTTCATAGATATCTTTGGTTGCTTCGCGCTGCACCAAATCTATTACATCATCAATGGTAATTATTCCTAGAAGCTGTCCTTCTTTATCAACTACTGGAGCATCCAAGAGATCATATTTAGAAAAATCTTTAGCAATTTCTTCTCTGGGTAAATTAACATCTATTTTAATATATTCTGTACCAGTCATAATTTCTTTAAGAAATATATCCTGCGGTGCCTTTAAAAGCATTTGCAGGCTTAAACTACCAATTAATTTATGATTTTCATCTGTAACATAGACAGAGTATATATCTCGGGCATATCCTAAAGTAAGATTTTCTTGTAATGCCAAAAGCGCTTTTCTGGCAGTCATATCTTTTTTCAATTCTATAAAATCTGTAGTCATCACACTGCCAGCTGTGCCTTCTTTATAAGTCATAAGCCGCTTTACATTATTTGCCTCTTCGTGTTTTAGAAGATTGAAAAATTTTTTCATTACACGTTCCGGTAAATCTTTAAAGAACTTTATTCTATCATCAGGACTCATTTCATTTAAGACTAAAGAAACTTCTTCGTTATTTAAATTATTTAATAAAAAGTTTTGTTCCTGGAAATCCAG
>JBFMBJ010000165.1:0-2670 GCA_040755235.1 Candidatus Omnitrophota bacterium | reverse complement strand
CTTCTTCACTTAAAAGTTGTTTTTTCTTTAATGGAGTTTCTAGAGGGTCAATTACAATATATTCTTCGTAATAAATTACTTTTTCTACATCTCTTAAATTTATATCTAGGATACTGGCCAGTCTCGAAGGAACTGCCTTAAAAAACCAGATATGCGTTACAGGGCTAGCCAACTCAATGTGACCCATACGCTCACGTCTGACAGAAGATTTTTCGATAGTCACACCACAGCGGTCACAAATCATGCCTTTAAACTTTATCCCTTTATATTTTCCGCAATTACATTCAAAATCTTTTACCGGGCCAAAAATCTTTTCGCAAAAAAGGCCATCCTTTTCCGGTTTTAAGGTACGGTAATTAATGGTCTCAGCTTTTTTAACTTCACCTTTAGACCAAGAATGAATTACTTGTGATGAAGCAATCTTAATTGAAATAGTATCAAAATTTGTTATTTCTTTTTCTTCCATTTTATTTTGCACTTTTTTCTGTTTTTATGTCTAAACAAAGACTTTGTAATTCTTTTATTAAAACATTAAACGACTCTGGCACACCCGGATGTAAACACTGCTCACCCTTAACAATTGCTTCATAAATTCGCGCCCTGCCAGAAACATCATCACTTTTAACGGTGAGTATTTCTTGTAAAGAAAATGCTGCACCGTATGCCTCTAAAGCCCAGACTTCCATTTCGCCAAAGCGCTGGCCACCAAATTGTGCTTTTCCGCCAAGAGGCTGTTGCGTAACCAATGAATAAGGACCTATTGAACGGGCATGGATTTTTTCATCAACCAAATGAATCAACTTCATTATATAAATGTAGCCGATAGTTACTTTTTGATCAAATGGCTCTCCAGTGTATCCGTCGTAAACAGTGACTTTACCTTCTTCTGGTAGGCCTGCTTCTACTAATAAGTCTCTTATTTCTTCTTCTTTTGCACCGTCAAAGACTGGGGTGGCAAAATTTAAACCTAAAACTTTACCTGCCCAACCCAGATGTGTCTCTAAGATTTGTCCTACGTTCATACGTGAAGGCACACCCAAAGGATTTAAAACAATTTCTACGGGCTGGCCATTTTCTAAAAAGGGCATGTCTTCTTCAGGTAAAATTCTTGCTACCACTCCCTTGTTTCCATGTCGACCAGCAAGTTTATCGCCTACGGCGATTTTACGCTTCGTCGCTACGTAAACCACAATTCTTTTTAAAACACCGGTAGGTAACTCATCACCACGCTTTACCTTTTCGATCTCCTGCTCTTCTTCTATTAACAAATCTTTAATCTGGGTATCAAAAGAATCAGCAATAATCTTGGCTTCTTCATTGTTGGCCCAATCAATCTTATCTATTTTTTTTCTATCTACACCTAAGACTTGCGCAAGTTTTAATAATTTCTCTTCCTCTATATATTCCATTTCTTGTTTATAATATGCTTTTATTTCTCGAATTCTAGCTAATTCTTTAGATTTATCTTCTTTGGATTTCCTGCCGCGCTCTTTACGGCTAAAAACATTAATATCTACTACCACACCCTCAACCCCAGGCGGAACCACCAAAGAAGTATCGCGCACATCATGTGCTTTTTCACCAAATATGGCTCGCAATAATCTATCTTCTGGAGAAAGCTCTGATTCTGTTTTAGGAGTAACTTTTCCTACTAAAATATCTCCCGGCTTTACTTCTGCGCCAATTCTAATAATCCCATCTTCGTCAAGATCCTTTAGTGCCTCTTCGCTAATATTTGGAATATCGCGTGATATTTCTTCATTACCCAGTCGAGTTTCTACCGCTTCTGCCTCAAATTCTTCTACATGCACCGAAGTAAAGGCATCTTCCTTAACTAACTTTTCGCTTAATAAAATTGCATCTTCAAAATTATTGCCTCTCCAAGACATAAAAGCAACTAAGAGATTTTTTCCTAAGGCAAGTTCCCCTCTATCCGTAGCCATACCATCAGCAACAACATCACCTTTTTTAACCGTATCCCCGAGATCAACAATAGGTCTCTGATTTACACAAGTATCAGAATTAGAACGGACAAATTTTTTAAGATCGTATTTATTTTTTCCCACCGTAATTGAAGTAGCATCAACGGCTGTAACTTTACCGTCATCTCTTGCAATAACAACTGTTCCAGAATCTTTTGCAACTTTTGGCTCAATTCCAGTACCAACAATAGGAGCTTCTGTAATCATCAGCGGAACAGCTTGCCTTTGCATGTTTGAACCCATCAAAGCGCGGTTTGCATCATCATGCTCTAAAAATGGAATTAAAGATGCAGCCACAGAAACTATTTGTTTTGGCGAAATATCCATGTATTCGATTTTTTTGGGTGGCATCTTAGTAAAATCATTTTTAAAACGGCAATAAATTTCTCTTTCTGTAAAATTTCCCTCTTTATCTAAACCAGCATTTGCCTGTGCAATAACTTTATTCTCATCAATATTTGCGACTAGATAATCTATCTTTCTAGTAACTCGTCCTTCTTCTGCCTTGCGATACGGACTTTCTAAGAAACCTAATTCATTAACTCGCGAATAAACCGTTAAAGATGCAATCAAACCAATATTCGGACCTTCTGGAGTTTCAATCGGACAAATTCTTCCATAGTGAGATGGATGAATATCCCTTACTTCAAAACCTGCGCGCTCACGAGACAATCCTCCCGGACCCAAA
>JBFMBJ010000164.1:0-2690 GCA_040755235.1 Candidatus Omnitrophota bacterium | reverse complement strand
AGCCAATTCTAAAAATTTAGGTTTTGGCGGTGGGAATAATCAAGGGATAATGCAGGCTAAAGGCAAGTACATTTTAATGCTCAATAATGATACGCATCTGGAATCGAATTGCATAGAGGAATTAAAAAAGAGTATTGAAAAAGATCCGAAATATGCTGCAAGTGCTTGTAAAATATTATTAGAGTATTCAGATAATTTAATTGATGCCGCAGGTATTACTGTGGCAGTTGATGGTCATTCTATTGGTAGGGGAAGACTTGCGCCGAGTAATGCTTTTGATAAAGAGGAAGAGGTATTTTTTGCTAGTGATTGCGCCTGTTTATTCCGCAAAGAGATGTTTGATGAAATCGGTTTATATGATGATGATTTTTTTGCCTATGCCGATGAAACAGATTTGGGCTGGCGGGCTCGCCTTGTAGGATGGAAGGCTATTTATAATCCCAGAGCCATTGTTTATCACAGGCATTCTGCAAGCACTGGTAACTATTCGTCTTTTAAGGCATTTTTAGTTGAGCGTAATAGAATTTGGGTAGCACTAAAAAATTTTCCTGTAGTTTTTTTAATAAAAGGGATAGGTTCTACAGCCAAAAGATATTTTTATCAAGCCCGGGGAGCTTTAACTGGAAAGGGTGCGGCAGGAAAATTTACTAAAGATAGATCACATTTGGAGTTAATTAAGATTTTAGTTAAAGTATATTGGTCAACACTTTTAAATTTAGGTAAAATTTTAAAAAAACGAATCCAAATACAGCGAAAAAGAAAAATTTCAAATCAAGAAATTGCTGATTTATTTAAAAAGTTCGGCATAACCGCAAGAGAACTAGCTTTAAAGGAGTAAAACATGATTCCAGTCTTTAGGCCATCGTATAATAACAAAGAAGTAGAGGCGGTAAAAAAAGTTTTATTATCTGGTTGGATTGGGCTTGGTCCAAAAACAAAAGAATTTGAAGAAGAGTTTGCAAAATATATTGGCACAAAATATGCCGTAGCTTTAAATTCTTGTACTGCAGCATTACATTTAGCATTAAAAGTTCTAGATTTAGAAAATAAAGAGATTATTACTACGCCAATGACTTTTGTTTCGACAAATCATGCAATTTTATACAATAAGGACATTCCAGTTTTCACAGATATCGAACCAGATACTTTATGTATTAATCCCGAAGAAATTAAAAAAAATATCACCAGAAAAACTAAAGCCATAATTTGCGTACATTTTGGTGGGCATCCTTGTCAGATGGATGAAATTAATAAAATCGCTAAGCTTCACAATTTATTTATTATTGAAGATGCAGCGCATGCCTGTGGCGCAGAATATAAGACTAGGAGAATTGGCACATTAGGTGATATAGCATGTTTTAGTTTTCATGCTGTAAAGAATCTTGCTACGGGCGACGGAGGAATGATTACTACTAATAATGAAAAAGTATATAAACGCTTACTTAAGCTTCGCTGGTGTGGAATTTCTAAGGATACCTGGTCGCGTGATAAAAATAAAAAATATTCTTGGTATTATAATGTAGTGGAGGCAGGTTTTAAATATCATATGAATGATATCAATGCGGTGATTGGCCTTGTACAATTAAAAAAGCTTGATTGGATGAATGGCCGTCGGGAAGTTATTTCACAAATGTATAATCAGGCATTTAGCGATTTAGATTGGATTGAAACGCCAACAGTTAAAAATTACGCAAAGAGTGCTCGACATAATTATGTTATTAAAACTCAATTCCGAGATGCATTAAATATTTATTTGCAGAAAAAAGGCATTTCCACAGGTGTTCATTATTTTCCAAATAACCTTTATAAAATGTATAAAAAATATGGCAAAAAAACACCTGTTTCAGATAAAGTTTGGAAAAAACTATTAACTTTACCTTTATATCCAGATTTAACTGAAAAACAAACTAGGTTTATTATAAAAACCATTAAAGATTTTAAAAAATAATTATGGAGTATGTAAATTGTAATTTTTGCCAAAACAATAATACAAAATTATTATTTTTGCAAAAAGATAAATTTAAAATAACTAATGATGAATTTAATATTGTTCGATGTCAAAATTGCGGTTTAATTTATGTAAATCCCAGGCCAACACAAGAAGAAATTATTAAATTTTATCCAGATACTTATTCTTGGAAAGAAACGTTAGTCGCAAATTCATTCTTTATAAAAATCATCAGAAAGTTAGAAAAATTTTATCGGGATCATCTTTTAAGATATGAAGTTAATAAAACTATAAAATCTATACGAAAGAAAAAAGGTAAAGTCTTAGATCTTGGCTGTGGTGCTGGAGACCGCTTAAATTTATTTCGTAAGTATGGCTTCGATAGCTATGGAACAGATATTACTGATATGGCAGATTATGCAAAAGATTTTTTCGGCCTAAATGTTATTAAAAAAGATTTATTAGAGGCTAATTTGCCAGATGATTTTTTTGATATTATTACAATGCAGAATGTTATAGAACATGTTTCCAATCCGCAAAATATTATTAAAGAGTGCTATAGAATATTAAAGAAAAATGGATTTTTGGTCATTCAAACTCCCAATATAAATTGTTTACAGTTTAAATTTCTAAAAAATAAATGGACAGTAATTGATCCACCGCGACATCTTTATTATTTTAGCGATTTAATATTAAAAAAGGAATTAGAAAAAAATAAATTTAAAGTTACAAATATAGACCA
>JBFMBJ010000163.1:0-2699 GCA_040755235.1 Candidatus Omnitrophota bacterium | reverse complement strand
GTCAACATAATCTCTTCGTAGACCTCGAACCCCGCCGAGGAACAATATTTGATTGTAATTTAAGACCGCAAGCAATAAATCTGCCTTTAAATTCTTTATACGCCACTCCCAACCAAATAAACAAAATTGATAAGACAAAAATTATTGAAAAGCTTTCGCCGATTTTAGGATTAGATAAATCTTTTTTAAGAGAAAGACTTAACCGCAAGAAATCTTTTGTTTGGATTGCAAGAAAACTCTCTTCGGAAACAACAAAAAAAATTGAAAATTTAAAATTAGACGGAATTGGTTTTTTAAAAGAAAGTAAGCGTTGTTATCCTAATAAAGAATTGGCAAGTCATGTTATTGGCTATGCTGGTTTGGATAATATTGGTTTAGAAGGTTTAGAATTGGCTTATGATGATTATTTGAAAGGGCAAAAAGGTTGGGCACAGGTTTTACGTGATGCCCGGCAACGCAAGCTTTCTTGGCAGAAGATGTCGCTTCCGCGTGACGGATATGATTTAGTTTTAACCATAGATGAATTTATTCAATACATTGCCGAGAAAGAATTAGATAAGGTATTTCAGAAATATCGTGCTAAAGCAGCAACAATTATTGTAATGAATCCAAAGACCGGTGCAATTCTTGCTTTAGCAAATAGGCCTGCATATGATTTGAATTTGGCTACAAAGTCTAGTTCTGAGAGTCGTCGCAACAGGGCCTTGTGTGATACTTTTGAGCCCGGTTCGGTTTTTAAAATTGTAACAGCATCGGCGGGCCTTGAAACTGGTAAGTTTAAAGAAAGCGATAGATTCTTTTGTGAAAATGGCCAATATCGCGTAGCTAATCATATCCTGCATGACCATCAGCCGCATGGTTGGCTAACTTTTAAACAAGTCTTCGAGGAATCAAGTAATATTGGTGTAACAAAAATCGCTCAAGCCTTAGGTCCTCCGACAATTTATCAATATGCAAAACAATTTAATTTTGGTTCAAAATTAGGCATAGAACTTCCGGGAGAAGTAAATGGTTTTCTAAAGGAACCGCGTTTTTGGTCTAAGACTTCCATAGGTGCAGTACCTATAGGCCAGGAGGTAGGAGTTACTGCGCTACAGCTTGCAACTAGTATTTCTTGTATTGCTAATAATGGCCTGATGATGAAGCCATACATCGTACAAAGAATTCAAGATGGACAAGGTGAATTAATAAAAGAATTTAAACCCCAAGTTCTAAAACAAGTTATTTCAGAAGATACCGCCAGAAGAGTAAAAGATATTTTGGTAGGTGTAGTAAAAGAAGGAACAGGTACGTTAGCGAGGGTACAGGATTTTTCTGTTGCTGGAAAAACAGGGACTGCACAAAAATTAGAACCTGATGGGAGGTATTCACACAGTAGTTTTTTTGCTACTTTTATGGGTTTTATTCCAGCGGATAAGCCGGTATTGGCAATTGTGGTAATTGTCGACGATCCTCATCCGTATTATTTTGGAGGGGTTGTATCGGCACCAGTTTTTAAAAATGTAGCAACTGAAGTTTTAAAATATTTAAGAGTTATTCCAGTTTTAGCAAAAGAAAATTCTAATGCTAATAAAAAATCTGATCAAAAAACTTAAAAGTAATTACCTAGATAATTCTTTATCTAGTATTGATATAAAGGGTATAGCTTGTGATTCTAGAAAAGTTTTGCCCGGATATCTTTATGTTGCTATTGTTGGATATAAACAAGATGGCCATGATTTTATTAATCAGGCATTAAAAAATGGCGCATCAGCTTTAGTAGTAAATGAGAATTACAAAAATTTAAAAGATATAAAAGTGCCTATAATTGTTGTTTCCGATACTGCTAATGCATTGGTTGACTTGGCCAATGAGTTTTATGATTATCCAAGCAAAAAATTAAAAATAATTGGCATTACCGGAACGAACGGAAAAACCACCACTACTTATCTTTTAGAAAAAATATTAGAAACCGCAGGATTTAAAGTAGGAGTTATAGGAACAGTAAATTATCGCTTTGCCGGAAAAATTATTAATGCTACAAATACCACTCCCGGCCCTTTAGAATTACAGGAATTATTAGCAGGTATGGTGAAGCAAAATTTAGATTATGCGGTTATGGAGGTTTCTTCCCATGCCTTAGATCAAAATAGGGTTGCAGGGATAAAGTTTAGGAGCGCAATTTTTACAAATTTAACCCAAGACCATCTTGATTACCATAAAAATTTAGAAGATTATTTTAATGCAAAAGCAAAATTGTTTAAAAACTTAGATAAAGATGTGACGGCAATAGTGAATATTGATGATATTTATTCAGAAAAATTAATAAAAAAAATTAAATCTAGATTAATTAGTTATAGCATAAATAAGCCAAGCAATATTCAAGCAGAAGAAATAAAATTTAGTTTAGAAAAAAGCGAATTTTTAGTTAAAATAGATAGGAATAGAGATTTATCTATTAGTACAAAGCTAATTGGCATCCATAACGTATATAATATTTTAGCAAGTATTGCTTGCGCGTTAAATGAGGGTATAAGTTTAGAAGATATAAAAGAGGGTATAGGAAGGTTGGATTTTATTCCTGGCAGGCTTCAAAAAATAGATTTCGGACAAGAAGTTAGCGTATTTGTGGATTATGCACATACTCCCGATGCACTGAGAAATGTTTTGGGTACAATGAAAAAAATATTTAATAAAAAAATTCTCGTTGTTTTTGGAAC
>JBFMBJ010000162.1:0-2720 GCA_040755235.1 Candidatus Omnitrophota bacterium | reverse complement strand
AAAGATATTTTTACTTAATTTCTCAATTGCCTGCGGTTGATCACCACAAGGCTTAAAAGAACTTTTTAACTTAAACACATTCTAATAAGTACTTTGTGTTGATTTTGAAGTCGTGATAAGGGCTGAGCCTAATTTATTTATTTTTGAAACAGAAACGCATTCTGTAAAATTACTGTCATAAACATAAACCGTACCGTCTTTTTGATCAAAAAACCCTAAAAGACCGCTTACGCTTGTAAAAGGATAGACATTTTCAAATTTTATCTTTGCCTGATTTTGTATTTCATCGTTTGCTTTTAAAGGAATACTAGCACCAATTAATATTCCAAGAACAAATGCCAAAGTTATTAAAAAATACTTTTTCATTTACTACCTCCTTCTTCGATAATATTTTTCTCTGTGGCATGCTTATTAACCATGCTTCTAAAATCTTCTTCGCTTAGTTTTTTTTCAACGATAACTTGACCGCTCTTATCATATTCCTTATAAACAGCAACATTATTTTTATCTAAATAATGCTCTTCCATTAATATTCCATCTGTATCAAAATATTGAACAATCTTTTTTTCCTTATCAGCTTTATAACTTGCTGCTCCAGGCGGTAACATGTTGCAATTTAAAAATAAAAAAACCTCCATAATATTAAAATTTTTCATAACCTCTGAATTTTTCTGCTGACTAATATTATCTTGGGCATAAATATTAAAACTAAATATAAAAAATAAAATAAGTAAGAATATAAATTTCACAATTCCTCCCTTCTTTATTCTAAGCATTCTCCGGCCATGAAAAACGATGTTTTGATTCTTCCTCTAATTTTGTGGTTTCCGTTTTTTTGGATTTTTTGCATTTATGTAAATCGCAATATTGTTTTTTCTTTGGTCCAAATGCCTTTCTCCCTCTTGACATTATTTCCCCTTTCTATTTTTAATCAACAATTTCTAAAGAAACATCGACAGATTTTATCGAATGTGTAAGATTGCCAATAGAAATCATATCTACTCCACAAGAAGCAATTTTTTTGATATTTTTTAGGTTTATTCCACCCGAAGCCTCTAAAAGAATCTTTTTTTTGTTTAATTTTACTATTTTTTTAATGGTAGCCAGAGGCATATTATCCAACATAATTATATCAGGATTTAATTTAAGCGCTTCTTTAAATTCATTTATAGTTTTTACTTCAATTTCTATTTTTTTCTTAGATTTAATCTTACCTAAGTTTTTTATACCGCCAATTATTTTTAAGTGATTATCTTTAACAAGAATCATACTATCAAGTTTCATGCGATGATTATATCCACCACCAATACGAACTGCGTATTTTTCTAATTCTCTTAAGCCCGGGATAGTTTTACGAGTATCTAATATTTTTGTTTTATATGGTTTTATTACATTGGTATAAATTTTAGTTTTTGAAGCGATACCCGAAAGTAAGCTTAAAAAATTAAGCGCAACTCTTTCAGCCGTTAATATCGATTGAGCTGGCCCAAATAATCTTGCTAATATCTGCCCAGATTTTATAACTTTTCCATCTTTAACAAGCGTTCTAAATTTAATTTTTTTATCCTGAATTTGGAATGTTAGTTTCGCAATATTTATACCACAAACAATAAAATTTTCTTTTGCTAAAATTATTGCTTTTACAGCCTCATTTTTATCGACAAGTAATTGAGTTGTAATATCTCTACCAAGACCTAGATCTTCTTTTAAGGTCGCTTTAATTAAATTATTGTAATTCATTTTTTATCAGCTCTACTCTTTTTAAAATGTCACGAAGTTCTTTTACTTTTACTTTTTCTTTTTCGACAATTTCCTTATCAGCTTTTTTAACAAATTCTTTATTAGATAATAGATTTTCTTTTGCTTTTATCTGGCTAGTCAATGTTTTAATTCGAGAATCTAATTTTTGCTTTTCTTTTTCAATATCTACTAAACCTTCCAAAGGAATAGTAATATGTATATCTTTAATTATACTTGTAATGCTAGATTTTGTATGCATATATCTGTTTTTTATTTCAAGAACATTTAATTTAGCTAAGCTTTTTATTTCTTGAGATAAGCTATTTGTCAATTCTCTATTAATTTTATTATTAGTTGAAATAAAAACAGCTATTTCTTTTTTAGGATCTATATCGATTTCTTGACGCATATTTCGGATTTTAGCAATTATTTCAAAGATAAGGTTCATTTTAGATTCGGTTTTTTTATCAATAATTTGTTCTTGGATGTGCGGCCAACTTTGAATCATTATGGATTTACCTTGATGAGGTAATTTTTGCCAGATCTCTTCAGTAATAAACGGCATAAATGGATGTAGTATTCTTAAATATTTTTCTAAAACCTTATACATTACTATTTGATTATTTATATTTTTTATATCCGATTTAATTATTTCTAAATACCAATCGCAGAACTCATGCCAGAAAAATGAATATAGTAAATTTAGCGCTTCGTTAAATTTAAAATTATCCAATAATTTATTTACTTCTTTTAAAGTAGAATAAAATCTAGATAAAATCCAACGATTTACTAAATCCAGATCTTCTTTATTAAAAAACACACATAAATCAATTCTTACTTTTTCTTTATCTAAGTTCATTAAAACGAATCTTGAGGCATTCCAAATTTTATTAGCAAAATTTCTTCCTTGTTCGAAGCGTTCTTTTGATAAATAGACATCTTGACCTTGGCTGGTTATGGAAATTAAGCTAAAACGAAGC
>JBFMBJ010000161.1:0-2727 GCA_040755235.1 Candidatus Omnitrophota bacterium | reverse complement strand
AAGAAGTTAAAGCTATTCCTTTTTGGAGTGTTTGTTCAAAAAGTTCTGCTGCTAAATCTATTTCGTCTTGCGTAATATAAAAACAAGGTGCTAGAGTAAAAACATTTTTATAATATCCGCCTACATCTAAGATTAAGCCCATTTTTCTACCTTTGGACGATAACTTTCCGCTTAAGCCAATATTGGCCATAACATCCGTTAATTCACGATTAGGAGTAAAACCATCTTTTTGACATATTTCAATTCTTATGGCAAGGCCTATTCCGTCAACATCGCCAATCTCTGGATACTTTTTCTCTAGTTGTTTAAACCTAGATATAAAATATTCGCCTTTTTTGGGAACTTCGATATTAAAATTTGATTTTTCAATTAATTTCATTGTCTCAAGGCCCGCTGCTGTACCCAGTGGATTTGAAGAAAATGTGGAATGCGTGGAACCTGCAGGAAAAACATCCGGAGAAATTAACTTTTCTTTTGCCCAAATACCAGATAAGGGATTTAAACCATTAGTAAGGGCTTTTCCAAAAACTACTACATCGGGAATTACATTAAAATGTTCTATTGCCCATAATTTCCCAGTTCTAAAAAATCCCATCTGCACTTCATCGTCAACTAGAAGTATTTTATACCTATCTAAAATTTCTTTTAGTTTTACAAAATATTTTTTGGGAGGAATTATATAGCCACCTGTGCCTTGAATCGCTTCTATATAAAAAGCACCAAACTCACATTTATTGGTCTTATGGTTTACTACCGCATAATATTCGCTTTCAAAAAGCCGCTCAAATTGCTTCAAACAATATAAATCACAAGATTCTTTCTTTTTTTCGTAAGGGCACCTAAAACAATATGGATACGGAACAAATAAAGCCCTATCTGCAAAATGCCCAAATTTTTCTCTGTATCTATAGCTAGAAGTAATTGCTGATGCACCCAACGTTCGGCCATGATAACCACCCATAAATGCAAATACTAAATTTCTTCCGGTATGGCTTCTTACTAACTTTAAAGAATCTTCTATTGCCGCAGAACCTCCTACATTAAAATGCACTCTTCCTTTTTCTTCGAAAGCTATTTCCATACGCTGGGCTATTTTTGTAGCAAGCATTATTTTCTCTTCATGAAGATATTGACAAGCTAATTGGGGAAGTTTATCGATTTGTTTTTTTAAAGCGTTACTAAGAATGAGGTTTTTGTAACCAAAATTTACTGCAGAATACCACATCTGTAAATCTAAATATTGCGTATTCTCTCTATCATAAAGATAAATTCCTTCAGAGCGATCAAATATTTTTGGCATTTCGGCATAATGAACAGTATCGCCCCATGAGCAATAAAGCGATTCTAAATGCAGAAGTTCATCTTTTTGTGATTTTGCTGCTTTTCTATTTAAAGTTTTATTTCTTTGTACCATTAAATTTTCTCCTTAAATATCTAGATACGTTTCTCAAATTTTTAATTGCGATGCACCTTTTTTTGGTATTCTTTAAATTCTTTAAAAGTGTTCCTTTAGCAAAGATAATATCAGCATATTTACTAGGACACATGTCCGAAAGCCCATCGCCAATATATATAATTTTATCTCTACTTTTATTTTTTAGCAAGTTATTCGTTTTACAATGTGCACAACGAAAACAATCTATATTTTTATAAGGAAATAACGGAATAAGCTTATTTTTTGAAAATAAAAGCTTGTTAGCATACAATTTTATGCCTTGTATGTTATTATTTTTTAAGATGTAATTTATTATAAGACTAAAATTATCACTTAAAATAACTGGCTTTATTCTATTTTTCTTTAAAACATCCAAGAGTTCATAAAAATAAGGGTCTAGGCTAAATATTTTAATAATGCATTTTTTGATATTCTTACTAAACTTAATTGCCCTTCTAAGCACTCTTGCGAACCTATCTTGCCCTCTTTCCATTTTTTTTCTAACGCTACCCAATTTTTATTGATAGAAAAACGCTCCACGATATCGTCTAATATATCAAAAGGAGTAATCGTATTATCAAAATCAATAAAAACAGAATATCTGGGAAATTTAGATTTTTTCATTTTATTCATAAAATTATATTTATAAATTTGAAGCAAATATTATACTAAAGAAAATACTTAGCGCAAAATATTTTTAGTTCAATTTGTTATTATGATAAAATTTAATAATTTTCTGCTAAAACTTCATAATATGCTTATGGATGTTTACAAGCCGGGCATTCTTTCGGGGCATCGATTGATTCAACTACATAACCACAGTTAATACAATGCCATTTTACTGAGGTTTTTTTCTTAAATACTTCTACGTTAGTAATATTATTGATTAATTTTCTATATCTTGATTCGTGAAATTTCTCTACTTTCGCAACTTGTTCAAAAGAACGAGCTATTTCAGCAAATCCTTCGTCTCTTGCAATTTTGGCAAAATCAGAATAGAGAGTCGTCCACTCTAAATTTTCTCCGGCAGCAGCCTCTTCAAGAATAGCCTTAGTATCCTTAATCATTCCTGCAGGATAAGTTGCTGTAATTTCTACATCGCCACCTTCTAAGTGCTTAAAGAAAACCTTGGCGTGCTCTTTTTCGTTCTCTGCTGTTTCGGTAAAAATATTAGCGATCTGCTCAAACCCCTCTTTCTTGGCTGCTGAAGCAAAATAAGTATATCTATTTCTTGCTTGTGATTCTCCGGCAAAAGCTGCTAATAAATTTTTTTCTGTTCTCGTACCTTTTAA
>JBFMBJ010000160.1:0-2732 GCA_040755235.1 Candidatus Omnitrophota bacterium | reverse complement strand
TTATTCAAACAGGAAATTACATCCCGCCATGGCCTGCCGGCGCTCCACCGCCGTGGCCTTGAGGCATACCGGGATGAGCCCCCTTACTCTGCATTCCTTCTTCGAATTTTATTTTCTTTAAAACCTCTTCGTTGACCTGTACAGATATTTCTTTTTTTGTTTCTTCCAGCCAGTCATTAAAACAGGTCCCTTGTTTTTTTGTAATCAATCTGCTTCTAATTTCTTCTTTTTCCGGTTCTGTTCTTTTAATAATGTGATATCCAAAAGAAGTCTTTACAGGATCTGACGTGATTTCTCCTATTTTTAATGCAAATATAGCGTTATCAAATTCAGGGACCATGTCTCCTTTAGAAAAAGTCCCAAGGTCCCCATTATTTCTTTTTGCTGAGGGGTCCTCTGAAAACTCAGATGCCAATTTTCCAAAATCTTCTCCCTTTTTTACTCTTTTTAAAATGTCTTTTGCCTTGGTTTCATCTTTTAGAAGGATATGGCTTGCGCGTCCTATTGTTTCGCTTGTGCTGATTTCTTTCGCAACTTCTTCATCAGTTACAGAAGTTGATTTGACCAGCTCTTCATTTTTAGCAGCGTACATTTCTTTCGCCAAAATATTATCTTTAATGTCCTCAATAATCTCCCTGATATCCTCTTTTTTGTCAATACCCATGTTCCTCGCCTTTTCTGCTAAAATTTTTTCTTTAATAATTTCTTCAAGAAATTTTCTTTTTCCGTCCTCACCTGAAAAGAACATTTTGTATTGCGGTGGTATTGAACTATATTTACGTTCAAATTCTTTTACAGTAATTTTAGTATTGCCTATTTTCGCAATAATCAAGCTTGCATCGGCCTCTTGAGATCCTGTGTTCTTTCCCTGAAATTTCTCGCAGGCCAGCGCACAAAAAATAAAAATCACTAAAAACGACAAAATTCCAAACCTTTTCTTTCCCATTTTTTTATCCTTTCTTTTTTACAAATTAAAATACAAAGTATTATAATACATTCTTAGGTATTTTACTACTAATATTTTAAAAACAAGTAAAATATTGACATTAAATCACAGGATGTTAGAATATGGTTTAAGAATAATATTTTAAGGAGATGATACGATAAATTAAAAGTCAAAAGTGTTAGGTGAAAACTCTGGATTATAGGTAAAATAAACCATAGTCTGGAGTAGATAGGTTATAGGTTGAATTTGATTCTGGGGCTTAATTGACCCCGTTAAGGAGATTAATCAAACCTGTAACCGAATTGTCACCATAGGGGCTGTTAAAAGCGGCACCCTGAATAGGAGAATGGTGTTCACCGACAAATATTCTACTCCGAAGGCACAACAATAAAAACGGGGGTGCAGGATGAAGAGATTTATCGGGGTAGATTTACACAAGAACAAATTCACAGTATGTTATCTAAGAAAAGACGGTGGGTATGATCTGAAAGATTTCAAAGTAAGTGTAAAAGAGATTAAAGTATTTAAAAGCGGCCTCAGTAAGGAAGATGAAGTAGCAGTAGAGTCAACCGGGAATACAAGTTATTTTGTAAGAGAGCTGGAAGGATTGGTAAAAGCCGTCAGGATTATTAATCCGACGCAATTTAAGATAATATCGAATTCGGTAAAAAAGACGGATGACCATGATGCGCTGGTAATAGCAAGATACCTGAGTAAAGATTTGATACCGGAGGTAAGAATGCGAAGCCGAGAAGAATCACAGATATCCAGTTTAATAGGAACGAGAGATAAATTTATAAAATTAAGGACTGCCTTAAAAAATAAGATACATAATATTCTTAATGCCAATGGGATAGTAACGAAGAGAGAAATATTTGGTTCAGAAAAAGGATTGGAAAAAGTTTTAGCAATGAAAATTGAACGTTCATATCAATTTGAATTAAAGATAATAGTCGAAGAGATCCGAAACCTGAACAAATCGATAGATGATATTAATAAAGAGATATCGGAACGCGGCAAAAATATACCCGGGCATAAGAACCTGACATCAGTGACAGGTATAGGAGACATATCGGCAACAATTCTTTTAAATACTATAGGTAATATAAATGATTTTAAAGATGACAAAAAATTGGCCTCTTACCTTGGAATAGTGCCGAGAGTATATGTTTCAAACGAGACCAGCCATTATGGAAAGATAACGAAAATGGGTAATAAAATAGCAAGGACAGCATTGGTACAATCGACGCTGATAGCAATAAAATACAATCAATATTTAAGAGGTTTTTACTTTAGACTAAAAGCTAAAAAAGGCAGCGGTAAGGCGATTATCGCGACAGCGAGAAAGTTTCTTACAATAATTTATCGCACACTTAAAAATAATTGGGTGTTCGATGATTTTAATAAATTCAAATTAGCTGAAGCTATTTAAAAAATAAGTCTTCAGAGTAGAAAATAATTGACTTTTAACATAGGAGGAGAATAAAATGGCTTTTAAAGATTGGTTTTTAGAAACTAGACCGCAATTCCTTATTCTATCCGTTGTCCTTGTATTATATGGAACTGCTGTTGCCTTTTACCACAACAGCTTTAGTTTTCCTGTATTATTTTTGGCCATGGCGGGGTTGCTCTGTATGCATACAAGCTGCAATGTTCTGAATGATTATTATGACTACAAGAGCGGAATTGACCTTCACACAGCGCCTACCCCCTTTTCAGGCGGGAGCGGTTTTTTACCTTCAGGCAAATTAAATCCACCAGGTGTTTTTATATTAGGAATGTCATC
>JBFMBJ010000159.1:0-2762 GCA_040755235.1 Candidatus Omnitrophota bacterium | reverse complement strand
TTAAAATTTTTCGGCAAATGTCGGCAAAGATTTATGACGAACGAATACAGAAACTGACCGAAGGGAATTTCTGTAAATGAGTGAGCCGTAAACTGTAGACGACGGCGAAAAATTTCAGCATGCGAACAATATCCCGAAGCAAAAAACTATCAGATTTATTAAAGAACTATTTATTTTGCAACTTTATTGCCTTAACTAATGATTTTTGCGAACACCACAGGCGAATTGCAAAAAATATTTTTTCCACTCTTTATCTGTGGACATAAATTCATTTGTCCCAAAAAAATAATCTAATAAAACTTCCCGCAGGCGAGCTAATTCTTTAATGTGAACAGTTTTTGCATTACAATCCAAAGTTAAATCTAATAATTCCACGGCGCGTTCAATTGCTTTTCGGGAATATTCGGGATTATTTTTTGTCTGCCAATTAAGCGCACGCTCTACTTCGCTACCAATATTTGCCATTTGTTCTAATAGCGGAAGTTCTTTCCATCTTCCTTGTGCAAGTTCTTTGTGTTGGTAATTCATTTTTTAATTTTTTTTGAAATTATTTCAAGGATTCTTTTACGTATTTCTTCGCTTTCTACGCCGCGGCTCATATTATTATGCGACGGCCGTATATTAATTATCGAATCAAATTCAACAAAATCATCGCCTTGTGCATCCGGATAAAAATTAATTCCCCAAAGACTTTCCTGCTTTGAACCATTTTCTAATAATAGTGCCTCTAAATCAGAATGTAATTCGGCATCTACTGCTATCAATTCTCTATCCACATCAACAACTGCCTTTACTAGATTCCCGAATGTCTTAGCAGCCATTTCTTTGAGTTCACTAACGGTTAAAGTTTCGTTTATTATTTTCATAATCGAGTTATTATTCAATCCTAAAAAATTTCTAATCTGTGTAATCTATAATTTTTAATCTCTGTAATCATACTTGCAACTTCGCTGCCTCAACCAAATTGCGCATTAACATTGTTGCGGTTAATGGACCGACTCCGCCGGGAACTGGAGTAATAAAACTTGCAACTTTCTCTGCAGTTTCAAATTCCACATCACCGACAATTTTATCATTTACCCGATTTATCCCAACATCAATTACAATTGCACCTTCTTTAACCCACTCACCTTTGATAAGTCCGGCCTTTCCTACTGCCACAATTAAAACCTCTGCTTTTCTCGCATGATCTTCTAGCTTTCCAGCTTTTGAGGTTCCAATATGACAAATTGTTACGGTAGCAAATTTATCAAGTAATAAAAGTGAAAGCGGCTTGCCGACAATTTCACTATGCCCCACTACCACCACTTCTTTTCCATACAAATCAATACCTGTAGAATTTATTAATTCCATTACGCTTGCAGGAGTGCAAGGCACAATTCTTGCTTTACCAAATAAAATTTTTCCGATATTTTCCGGGTGCATCCCTTCAACATCTTTAATTGGTGTGATAAATCCACTTATTTTTTTATAATCAATTTGCGCTGGCAGAGGCATTTGTACAATAATACCATTAACTTGCTTTTCAGAATTAAGCTTTTGAATAAATTCAATTAAAGCACTTTCAGTTGTATTTTCAGGCAATTTATGAAATTGATATTCAATACCTAAGCTTTCAGCGATTTTCTTTTGAGATTTTACATAACTTTCTGCACCAGCGTTTTCGCCAACCATGAGACTAGCTAAAACTGGCTTATTTTTTAAACCAGCAATATCGCTTTTAATCTGCTCTTTAATTCTTTCTGCTAAAGGCTTACCCTCTAATAATTTTGCCAACTTCATCCTCCACTTTAATGCGTATCTTTTTAATTTCTTTTTCTTTTTTATCCAATTCTTTTCTTATTGAGCGAGTTAATTTTTTATCATTTAACATTTTTAAATTTATATCTACATTAAAATAGGCGCTAGCAAATGCTCCTTCTAATAAAATTACTGCTACTGCCACATCAGAAATCAAATTTGTATTTCCTTTTTTGGTTAAATCCGGACAAAGTTTCGCTCCCTCATAACACAAGCGACAAATCATAAAAGGTACATTTAAACTATCATTTAAATTTTTACTTTTGTAGGCAATAACATCTAAATCCACTAAATTTAAAAATTCATTACGTAATTTTTCACTTTTTTCTAAAGTTTGCTGAAGCGATTTCTCGTAAACGGCATATTTTGGTTTACCAATTGTAAAATTTACGACCATGCTGATTAAACTTGTACCCAAGGCCGCATTTAACGCAGCTGCTGAACCGCCGCCTGGCGCAGGTAACTTGGCGGCTAAATCATCCAAGTATTTTTTTAAACTCTCGTCTTTATAATTCATAATTTTTTATTTTTTAACTTTTAAACTTTAAACCTTTAAACTTTTACCTGCCTGCCGGCAGGCAGGAACTATCTATGACAGTCCTATAATATTTCCTTCTTCATCAATATCAATTTTCTCACCCAAAGGCCTGCTCGGAAGTCCCGGCATAGTACGGATATTACCGCATAACGCATATAAAAATCCTGCGCCCACTGAAGCCCTAATATCAGCTACTGGTAAACTAAACCCACTGGGCCTACCTTTTATGTTTGGATCATGACAAAGCGATAAATGCGTTTTAGCAATACAAATCGGTAAATTATCATAACCTAATTTTGTATATTTTGCAATTTTATCTTCTGCAATTTGCGAATAAGTTACATTTTGCGCACCATAAATTCGAGTGGCGATAATTTTTATCTTTTCTTTTATGGGAATATCTAATTGGTATAAAAATTTAAAA
>JBFMBJ010000158.1:0-2810 GCA_040755235.1 Candidatus Omnitrophota bacterium | reverse complement strand
AGATTAAAACTACCAAAACTCTTTTGCCGCGGCTGATTATCCCGCGATTTCTTATTCAGCCACCACTTATTATTATTTTCATCGAAAGAACTTTTCACTTTAACATAGCGGCTTTGCATTTCTTGAAAAACTCCTGCAAGGAATATCTGCTTTTCTTTTAATAAAAATTCCCCTGTTGGAATAAAATATCGCGGATACGGGAAAATTACATTACCCCTAGAAATTAATACACCTATTTTTTCTAAATCTTCCTTATTCAGAAAATTAGCTGACCCATCAATTTTTGATGCTAATTCCCTTAAAGCCTCTATTTTGTCCCTTCCACGCAACGTGTTATAGATATTTTGTATATTTATTCTATTTGAATCATACCCATATTTTCTTAAAAAATCAGGGAAGATGTCCTCTTGATGACTATAATAAACATACTTGGCAACTAACTGTAATCCTCTAATTCTATCCCAAACCGTTTCACTTCCTACAATTTTTAAATTTAAATCATAAATAAGCATCATCGTTATCGCTTCTTGCGAACTATTACGATAGCCTACGTTAACTGCAACATTACCTGTTTCTGATTCATATAAACACACGTCTTGGCAATCGCCGTCAAAAATATTAAATCCAATGCCTTCCAATCCATGTCCCGATTTCTTTAAACAAGAATCAAGATAAGGATTACACTCAAAAGCATTCTTCACGGTAGCTACTGCTGCTTTTGGTTTACCATGGCTAATTCGGTCTAATTCTACCATTGCCATTTCGAAATCAAATCTTGGATTATTTAATAACAGAACGTCTTCGTAAGGATAAAGATAATTTATTTCCGAAATGTTTATCCCGCTAACATAAGGCGATCCGTAGAGATATTGACCACCATTTTCGTGAGGGAAAAAAGTTTCATCTACCACATCAGACTGTTCTCGCATGGCGTTTTTTTTAATTTCCTCATCCGCAGCAACTTTGATTTGCTCCCAGCTTTGACCACCAGTTACGCCATTAATTATTGCCAGCAATATTTGTATGCTATTAATACCCTTAAGTTTAGTTTTCATTCCAATAAAATCAGTACTAGGATTCCTTTTATAAAATTCCCAATAAAACGACCGCGCACTCCAACAAGAAAGTACACAAATAATTTTCTTCATAAACGTCTGACCTGCTATATTTTTAAATGAATAAATAAATGGCCTTCCCATAGATGTGTGCCCAGCGTAGGCAATCAAATGGCAATTTTGATTATTAATATGTTTAAGGATATTCTCTTTGCCAGAATCAGTTACAAAATCTAAACATATTGTTACTTGTTTCCCGTTTATTCTCTTCGTATATTTTTTTAGGCCTTTTTTTATTTCTTTTTCTTTATACCCAACTTTTTTAAATACGTCAGCGTAGTATTCCGGATGCAATGTTGCATACAAAATAACATTAAACTTTTGTTTCGGATTTGTACTTTTATCAAATATCTCTGCAAAATCAGGATACTCTATTTTTCTGTTTAGATCTTGGATTTTTTTAATAATCTCAGGGGTTGCCTCCTTTAATTGAGTTATTTCTTCTTCAGGCAAATTCCTCAGTAAGCTGTTGAAACTTGCTAAACAAGTTAAGCGTTTCAAATCATCTTTTTCCTTGTTTATTTGTTCATTTAAAAATTTTAAATACATTATCTTTTCTGACATAGGCACTAATTCTTTTTTTAAACTCAATAAATAAATGAATAAATTAAAATCGGCCGTTTTTAAACCAGCTTGATCCTCAATCATACTTTTAGCTACTCCTTTTAAATCTGAACATTTTGATAAAAAAACTTTATTTAAATTTTCCCGTACCTTTTCAAAACACATAAACTTTAAAAACAATTTTATGTCTCCTAAAACCAACCAGTCATTGTTACTAGCCAAAACTTCACTTACAAACACAGATAATCCATCATTTACCTTGTTCTCTTGTTCCTTTAATAATTTAACCGCAAGTAAAAAGTTTTCATGGTTTATCTTTTTAATTTTCACAGTCATAGCGAAGAATGGTAAAACTTGCTCTCGAATATTTTCATTCTCCAACAAAGGAATTATTCTATTGATGACTTCCGGCCAATTATCAACCTTGCCATATTTGGCTGCCTGAGATAAAATGGCCCAAGCACTCGTACGAACATACCAACTTTTATGATCTAAGAAAGGGATTATTTTATTGATGACTTCCGGCCAATTATCAACCTTGCCATATACGGCTGCCTGAGATAAAACTTGCCAAGCTCTATCTTGTACGGCTACCTTAGATAAAACTTGCCAAACTCTATCTTGAGTATCCCTATATCCAGAATCTAAATATCCAGAATCTAAGAAAAGTTTTATTTTATTGATAACTTTCGGCCAATTATCAATTTCCCCGTTTTTTTCTTCTATTACTCGATATAAAAGTAATAAGGCTTTCTCTAGAACAGCCCAATATTCAGAATCTAATAAAAACAGTATTGTATTTATATCGACCTCTCCACATTTAGCTGCCTGGGATAAAACGTTAAAGACCTTATCCCAAATCTCCCAATCATTATGATTTAAAAAAGGGATTATTTTATTGATGACTTCCGGCCAATTATCAACCTTGCCATATACGGCTGCCTGAGATAAAATGCCCCAAGCACTCGTCCAAAAATAACAATTTCTACGATCTAAGAAAGGGATTATTTTATCGATGACTTCCGGCCAATTATCAACCTTGCCATATTTGGCTACCTGAGATAAAATGGCCCAAGCACTCGTCTGGACATCCCAACTTTTATGATCTAAGAAAGGGATTACTTTATTGAT